>JAFLTK010000188.1 GCA_022511505.1 Muribaculaceae bacterium | reverse complement strand
GAGCCGACGTTGGCGCGCACCTCGTAGGTCACACCGGCCACGCCGGCGGCATCGGTGTAGTTGGTCACTCGGCTGATAGGCTCGTCGTTAACCTTCACGCCGTCACGATAGATGTCAAATGTCATCGACGAGTCGTCGCTTGCGAGCGAGCGCCATGACAGGAAGACACCCATGTCGGTCTTCACAGCCACCACGCCGCGGTTGAGATACTCGGCCTGGGGGGCAGCAGCCGCGCTCAGCGCCGCCAGGGCGGTGATGCAACTGATAAAGAATTTCTTCATGGTTGTTATATTAATTAAGGTGAAAGAATTTGCGAGGTTGTCATCATTCGGCCGCTTTCAGGATATAGAGGCCAAGGATGTTGAGGTTGCCGGTGGCACTGTTCTCGATTTTCAGCAGACAGGGACCGGCCGAAACGGCGGCTCCGGTCAGGTCGAGGTCAACGACGCCTTTCTTCTGGTTGAAGGTTGTTACCTCGGTCCATGTCTTGCCGCCGTCGGTGCTCATCTTGATGCCACCGCTGTAGGTGCCGGTGCGCAACATTTTGAGTTTCAGTGCGCTCAGACCGGGACAGGCTATTGTCAGCGAGCCTCCGCTTTTGCCGAGTGAGATAGCGCCGACGAGGTCGGTGTATTCGGCGTTGGCAAACGCGGGGTTGAACGACGAACTGCTGTCGAGTGTCAGCGTGCCGTCGGCAATCCAAGCCTTGGTTTGGGTCGAGTTGGCTTCGTTGAAATAGAAATAGTCCTTGCCGTCGGCCGAAGCGATGAACGGTGCGCCCTGACCGACAGGGTCATCGGTTTCGCCGCCGTCGCCGTTGCCGCCGCCCACGCCGCTAAAGCCGGGAGCCTTGTTGCCGTCGCCAAAGGGGAACTCAGAGCCAACCGAGGCATCGCCGCCGTTGACGGTCGAGGTTGCAGCGTCGCCCCACGAGGTGCTTTGCTCATAGAAGCCGACGACGGTCGACTTGTAGCCGACGATGGCGCTCTTGAGAGCTGTGATGACGGCGTCGTTCTTGTCCTGGGTATTGTTGTTGAATGTCCACTTGAAGTCGCCGTGGTTGCAACGGCCGGCACCGTAGGCTCCCTTGACGATGGCGGGAACGTCGACGGCCGCGTCGGGGCTATAGCTATACATCAGCGAGGCGTCGGTGTCCCAGTTGCTGTAGGTGTCGCCGCCCGATTTAGCTTTGACCGTGGCGGGAACCTTCTCGTCGCGCGAGGTGGCCTCATAGCAGTCAAACTCGGTGGTGTTGGTCTCGCTCCACGGGCGGTAGAAGTACCAGCCGCGAATCTCGTTGGCGTAGGCCTTGATAGAGCCGCCGGCCTCGCTCGAGAATGTGCCCTTGCCGTTGGCCGAACTGCCTTCGCCCATGATGTCGCTGCCCTGGAGGGAGGTCAGGATGGGATATTTGCAGTCACGGAAATAGTTGGCCTCGACAAAGGCGTCAGAGCCGGTCGTGGCACCGATGCCATACTTGCAGTTGCCGTCAAAATAGTTGTTGAACACGTGGACGCTCATCGTGCGGATGCGCGGATGGCGCGAGTCGCTGTGGTCAAACCAGTTGTGGTGGTAAGTAATCCAGTTGGGCCCGCTCTCGCTCGTCATGCCGCAAAGCGATGATTTGCCCGAGTCAAAGAAATGGTTGTAGCTGATTGTCAGATATTGGGAGTCGCCCTTGAGGTCGATGGTGCCGTCGCCCTTGGCCTGGTCAGAGTCGCCGCCGGCCTGACCATAGAAGAGGTCGAGGTTGTGGACCCAGACGTGGGAGTTGTCGGTGTCAATCGACACGCAGTCGTCCATACAATCCATGATGGCGAAGTTGCGCAACTCGATGCCGCAGGTGTTGCGCAGCAGGAAGCCGAAGCCGTGGACGGTGGCGTCGTCGCCAATACCCTCGATGGTGATGTTGAGTTGCTGATAGGCATTGGCACCCTTGATTTGCAGACCCTCGGCCGAACTGCCGAAAGCGTCCATCGCGTCGGCCGGAAGTCGGCCGATGATGCGGAAGCATAGCGGTGTGGCAACGAGGTCCTTTTTCTGGTATTTGGCGATAATGTCCTGGAAACCGGTGGCAGTCACGGCGTTCTTGCCCTGCTGAACGGTGGTGGTGATGGTTTTGGCGGTCTCGGCGGTGACATAGAACACCTTGGCGTCGGCCTTGAGTGTGCCGTCGTTGTTATAGGCACCGATGCCGTCGGTAAAATTGAAATGGGCAAAGCCGCTGCGGTCGTGGGCCTTGACGTTGAGAACACCCGTCTCGGCGGCGAGGCCTTCCATCAGGGTGCCGTTCATGACCGGAACGACCTTCATCAGATATTGACCTTCCTTCAAGCCGGGAATGTCGGCGCGACCATAACTGCCATAGTTTCTGACGAGTTGATAGTCGATGCGCGTCCATTCGCCCCCGGTCGAGGGCTTCACATATACATAATAGTTGGAGGCGCCGGCCATGTTGGTCCACTTGACATAGGCGCTTTCAAACCATCCGGCGGCTTCGGTCAGTTGCACGCTGCCGGCAACGCTTTTGATGAACGACACGGCTGTCACGTCGCCGTCATAGACGCGGGGAGTTCCGTCGACGCCGTTGACCGTCAGACGACTGCCGTCGATGTCGATTGTCTGGATATTGCTGACCTCGATAGTCTCCACGCTACCGTCGGCGCGGGTGAGGTTGACCTTGTTCTGTGCTTGGGCGGTCACTGCGATGGCGAGTGCCATGCCGCTGTATATCAATGCTTTCTTCATCATAGCCCTATCGTTTTACAAATTTAACCGATTTGGTGCCGGCGCGCAGGATGTAGACGCCCGGCGCAAGCGATGACACGTCGACATCGGCCGCACCGGCCTCGTCGGCGACTGCGGCGGCAACCGCTGTGCCGTTAAGGCTGTAGACCTCGACAGCGGCGCCGGCTTCGGCGCCTTGAAGTTGAAGCACCCCGCCGGTAACAGCGCCATTGAAACTGAACATCTCGATGGCTTCGATACCCGAGGCCGAGTGGTCAAACATCAGCATGACCGTTGCCATATCAAAGGCGGCGGTTTCGTCGCCAAAGTGGAGAACGACATTGTCGCCCTCAAAGTGCATGCGCGTCACGACCTTGTCGACTTGCTCGCCGTTGACAAGCAGAGTCTGGGTGGTTGCCGCGTGCAATCCCGCGCCCATCATCAAGGCGAGCCCGGCGATTGCAAGAAGTTTCTTTTTCATTTGTAATAATAAGTTGATTTTGTTTATTTCCAAGATTGAATAGGAGGAGGGGCATGTATTAAGGTAGTTTTGTCGCCTTATAGGGAGCAAAAAGCGCCTATTACCTCCATTGTTGCAAATTTAGTAAACATTCTGCAATTTTCACCCATAATAACATATTTTGACAATTAAAGGCGCCGCGATGTGAGGATTGGAAAGATTTTGATAGGCTTGAAAGGAAATACCGGTCGTTGGCTTTTGTCGCCGGTGTGAGCCCGAAGGACGAAAACTCTAAAAACGTCACTCAGAGAAAACTGAAAAACGCGAAAAAATACGAAAAAACGCAATTTTTTTGAAAAATATTTGGTGGATTGGAGAAATGGTTGTAATTTTGCAACGTGATTGGGGTAGACCCGACACGCTTTATTGTTTAACCATCAAAAATTATAGTTTAAAAGTTTAGATAAAAAGTAGATTTAAAGTCCTCAATTTCAGAGGTTTATGTACATCTTCAAAAACCGTGTAAATTATTTCACGGGAGAATTATATCCAATCGTGAAGGTGTTCATTGAAATTCTGGAATGGGACGCTTGAGGAAGGCCTCGAGCAAAATCTAATTGCTTTGATTGCAAGATTCCGCGAATGTCCCTGCGGTTTCGGGCAATCAAAAATTTTTTTCGCCATAGGTGTGCCCTCACCCGAACTGGCTATGCCTATTGCGGAAAAAAGGCTCAAAATGGGATTTCTCTCCTCGGTATCATACCTGAAAGCAACGACAGGTTTGTCTCCGGGTGAATCTCATCAGAGCCAAAATACTAAAAATCAACAATTTAATTATTTATCTAAAACTTTTAAACAACATGAAAAAGAACAATTCAACCAACAGCAACGTGACCTCAATGGTCGCAACCGTATCCACCGCTGTAGCCGGTGTTGAAAATTCAAACCTTACTCCCACCATCGAGCGCGAAGTCCGCTCAATCTTTGACGCATTGACCCTCAAGGCCGCCGACAACATGGTGGTCACACTCGACCGCCCGCGTCGCGGCGAGTCTAACCGCGGAACCATCAAGGTGTTCCGTCGCGCCGACGTCGACCGCCAGCGTGCCGAGGAGATTGCACTTCGCAATTTCATCAGAGAGGGAGGGAACCCTCGCGATGTTGCCAAGCCTCGCCGTGCCGTCCCGGTGATGGTCTATGTCTTCTACCCCAGTATTTATGATAACCGCCGCCTGGGCTCGGTCGCCATCTATGGTAGCGACGCCGGCATGATGGGCTCGTGGCTCAAGCGCAGCCGCTCCCTATTTGGCCGCACGGTTCTCAGCACTACCTTTGAACACGGCATCGAGCCTTTTGTATCCGTAAAATTTGCTGCATAATAACCCATAAAATCTATCAAAAGATGGAATTACAAGAACTTGTATTGAAAGCCGAGGGTGGCGACGTGGCCGCTCAGGTGGAGTTGATTGAAAGAAGAATCATCGCGCGCCAATATGAAGACGCCTGGCTGTGGGCCAACAAGGCCGCAACTGCGGGCGACCCCACGGGGCTCTATTGCCTCGCGGTGTGTTATCTTCACGGCTATGGAACCAAGGTAGATGTCGACACCGCACAGAAGATTTTCCAGACGTCGGCCGACCTTGGCTATGCACGAGCCTACACCGGACTCGCTGCTGTTAAAATGCTGAAGGAGGGGGAAAACTTCAGCAGCGAGATTCTCGCGCTCACTGATAAGGCCGCGGCTGCCAAAGACTGCAAAGGACTGTATCTGAAAGCGATGCTCTATCACTACGGCATGGGGGGAGCTGTCAAGAGCGAGTGCAAATATTTCTCTCTGCTCAGCGAGGCGGCTGCTCAGCACTACGAGCCGGCGCTATGGGAACTCGCATGCGGTTGTCTCGACCGCAAGACCGTTGCCTATAATCCCGAGCGCGCAATAGCGCTACTCAACGAGGCTGCCGATTTGAGCAGCCCTCGCGCGATTGCCATGCTTTCCTATATCGCCATGAACAACGAGGGTGTCAACCCTGCCCCCGGCCTGGAGGTCATCAAAAGGGCAGCCGCTTTGGGCGATCCCGACGCGCTGTTCTTCGTTGGTCTGTGTCTTCTTAATGGCCTCGGTGTCGAAGCCGACGAGAAAAAAGCCGATTTGATTATCAGAGAAGCGGCCACGCAGGGTTCCCACCAAGCCCGAGAGTATATTGACAATATCGAGAAAGAGGCCGCCGACGCCGAGGCGATAAAGCTCGAGCAGGAGATTCTCGACGAGACGTATGATATAGCTAATCATGGCTTTCCGCCTGCAATGACCCAGATGGGCGACTTCTGCCGCACCGGAGTGATAGTCAAAGCGTTGCGGATTGACCGTGACTTGGTGACGGCTGCCGACTGGTATCGCTCAGCCGCCGATGCCGGGGAACGCAAGGCTGCCTACCACCTTGCCGTGCTGATGCAAAAGGGTGTCGAGGGTCTCGATAATGACCCCGCGGAAGTGGAGCGCCTCTTTAAGATGGCCCTTGAGGACCCCGACCGCAGCCCCGACGTGGCTGTCGACTATGCTTTGTTCTTGTGGTATAACGGTCGTGCCGCTGAAGCCGAGGCGCTGATGCAGAAGGAGGTGGCCGATGGTAACGCCCACGCGATGGCCCAACTCGCTGTATTCCATCTCTATGGGCATGGGGTTGAGATCGACTATGACCGCGCCGTGGCATTGGCTACGGCCAGTTCCGATGCAGGTTGCGTTCATGGCGAGGTCGCCCTCGGGTGGATATATCGTGACCGCGAGGATGAAGGCCGCGACCTGGCAAAGTCGATGGAGCATCTGCAGAAAAAAACAGAGCAATATGCCAATTCACTGAAAA
>JAFLTK010000187.1 GCA_022511505.1 Muribaculaceae bacterium | reverse complement strand
GTTTCTCGACATCAAAATCATTCTTCATCAGCGCTTTAGACAATATTGTCGGCACGCCCGAACGACACCAATAATCTCTGTACTCACGGTCGGCCATGACATTATTGATGCAGAAGGGATTATAGATGTCGAGCATCTTTGACGAGAAATGATACCCGTCATAGTAGAATTTCAAATTCTGATAAATATCTGATTTGTCAGTTCCAACATCGCGTGCCCAGGCCTCAATGCCACGGTCGTAGTACCGATAAAGTTCTTCCTCGGTTATGCCGCAGATTCCGGCATAATCATTAGACAAAGTTATGTCCTTCAAGTTGTTAAGTCCGCTAAAAACCGAGACTTTGCCAAAGCGGGTAACGCCTGTCAACAGACAGAATTTCACGTAGGGCTCGGCGTTTTTCAGAACCGAGTAAAAACCGTGTAATTGCTCGCGATAGACCTGTTGCAACTCGCGGTTATCGATGGTCGATACAAGCGGCGCGTCATATTCGTCGACAAGGACCACAACCGGCTTGCCGGTCGTCTTATAGAGGTTTCGGATTAGGTCATAGAAGCGATCGGGAACCGGTTCATTCACTTCTGATGCTGTTAAGCCAAATTTCCCTTCAAATCTACCCACGGCCGATGAAAGGTGACTATATAGAATGTCCTTTTTATCGTATATCTGCCCGCTCAGATTGAAGCGAAGAATAGGAAATGACTCCCACTCGCCTGGTTGCAACGTGTCGATTGCCAGGCCTTTAAACAGAGGGCGATTTCCCTCAAAATACTCAGCCAAAGTGTCGAGGAAAAGGCTCTTGCCAAAACGGCGCGGACGAGCAAGAAAGTAGTATTTACCTTCTCTTGTCATGGTGTCGATAAAATCTGTCTTGTCGACATAGACAAATCCATTTTCTCTAATCCATCTAAAATTCGCGGTATCAACCGGGTACAAAAGGTCCTTTCCCATATTCGCCTAATTATTAATCGCAAAGATAAACAAAATTCTCGGCCGGTCCTAACGCTTGGCCGTAAAAAGCGACCGTCGCCGCGGGAGATTGGCCTGCGGGCGACGGTCGGTTATTGGAGTATTGAATTTTCCCGGTCTAATGGCTAATGGATGGCCCGGAAAGGCCGGGAAAATCGGTAGGGGATGGGTCTATTATTTCTTGACAAACTTGTGGGTTTCGCGGAGTTTACCCTTCTCGATGAGGAGGATATAAACGCCGGGCTTAGCCTGTGCAGTGACGTTCTCGATGTTACCGATACCGCGGGCAACTACTACGCCCGAGATAGCGTCAACGAGGGTCAGTTTGGCAGTTTCGATGGGAGTGTACTCTACATCGGTGATACCTGCCTCAACGCCGGCCTTGTAGTTTTCAAGGATTTTGCTTGCGCTCATGGCACCCTTCCAGATGATGAACTCGTCGAGTTTGCCATTGAAGCGGCTGTCGAAGTTGAGGTTGACGTTACCAACAACGAGGTCGTCGATATCGTTGCGCAGAGCGCCGGTGCCGTCGCTTGCCTCGCCGACGTTGTTACCGTCTACATAGATTTTCAGCGACTTGGTAGCGCCTTCGCGAACGAGGACAACATAGTGCCAGTTGCCGTCCATATAGTCGCTGCCGGGTGCTGTAGCCTCGCTCTTGACGCCGGGATCGGTCGGGTGGTCGTCGCCGCCGTCGATAGCAAACTTGAAGTTGCCGTCTTTGAGCTCGAGACCTACCCAGCTACCTGAGCGGCCTGAAGCCTCGTTGTAGCCGAGAGAGCCTTTGTGGAAGAAGTAGCAAGCCGAGCCGGTAGAAGCAAACCAGAACTCAACGGTGAAGTCGTCAGCGCCAAATGTGAGCTGCTCGTAGGGTGACTGAACGAAGTAGTGGCTATAGTGGGGGAGGTTGACGGCGTTGCCAACGATACCTTCAACGAGTTCGGGCATTGTTGTGCTGCTAACGCGGGTCTTAGCCTCGCCATAAACCTCGTTTTTCTGAGTTGTGGTAGCCTCTTCAAACTTGAAGTGGGCCATCTTCTCGAGAACAACGGGAGCCTGCACTTTGAGGAGACCCTCAAGGGTGCCGACGGGTTCGCCGCCAACGGTTGAGATTACATAGTTGAAGTCGCCGATCTCGGTGGGAGTACCTGAGAGTTCCCACTTAACGTTCTCAGTGTCAACCTTAAGTTCAACACCGTTGGGGAGACCGGTAGCGGTAACGCCGTCACAGTTTGCCCATGAGCCGGTCAGGGGAGCCATAGCGCTGCCAAGCTCAACTACCTGAGTTGTCTGTCCGTTCTGGAGACGAACCTGCGGGTCGGTCTCAAAGAGGTCGGCGAGGTAGTATCCAAGGTGAGGAGGCTGGTTGTAGGCAGTGTTCTGCCAAGCGATTGCCATGCGGTAGTTGTGGTCCTGCATGAGGCAGGGGACGCGATAGCGAGAGGGTATTGTGGTCGAGAAGATGAGGAGGTCGCTCGAGTTGTTGCCGTCCCACATGATGACTTCCTCGCGCCAGTCGCCAAGAATATCGGCCTGGAGACAGGGTGTAGCCTTGGTTGTGTTACAAGTCTGAGCGTTCCATTTGTTGAAAGCGATCAGAGTAGAAGAGCCTGAGAGGGTGGGGTTCATTTTGGTTACAACGGGGGCGCAGAGGCCGGTAGAAGAGTTGTATTTGCCGTCGAAAAGTTCGTCGAGGAGGTCGCCGTCCCAGTAGATGCGGAAGTTGCAGTCAAAACGTTTGTTAATCAGCAAGTTGCCTTTGCAGTCAAAAGTACCGTTAACGTTGGTGCCGCCTACATAGTAGGAGCCGGGCCAAACCTCATAACCGCGCCAGCGGTCGCTGATGTTACCAACGAGACCACGGCCGATGTCGTTGCCTGACTGGGCTGTTCCCCAGATTACCTGACCGGTTTTAGCGTCGCGGAACTCTGAGTCATATTTATATGATGCGCCGGTTTCTTCGTGAACCATGAATACCTCGAGGCCGTCGCGGTCGGGGTCAAAGTCGCCTAAGTGGAGGGCGTCGCCGTGGCCGAAGCCGGTTCGATACAGCAGGTTGCCGTCGTGGTCGATACAAGCCGAGCCAAAGACGATTTCGTCACAACCGTCGCCGTCAACGTCGCCTACGGTCAGCGAGTGTGCGCCTTCGCCGTAAGCACCTTTACCCTTGGAGGTTGAGGCGTGTGTCCAGCGTTTTTTGAGTTGTTTGCCGTCAAAGTCCCAAGCAACGAGGTAGGCGTGGGTATAGTAGCCGCGGCACATAACAACCGACGGTTTCTGGCCGTCGAGATAGGCTACACAGGCGAGGTAGCGCTCAGAACGGTTACCGTAGCTGTCGCCCCAGCCCGATGAAGACTGGGCGTGGACAGAGCGAGAGGGCTCGTAGGCGACGGTGTGGATTTCAGCACCGGTCAAGCCGTTGAACACGGTCAGATATTCGGGACCGTCTTTGATGACACCCTTAGAATCGGCATAAGACTTGTTAGGGTCGTCGCTGCCCATGATAACGTTTTTGCCCTGGCCGTCCTTTGTGCCGGGAGCGGTCTTACAAATCATCTCGGCCTTGCCGTCGCCGTCAAAGTCATAGACCATGAACTGGGTGTAGTGGGCACCGGCACGGATGTTTTGGCCGAGGTCTATGCGCCACAGTTTGGTGCCGTCGAGTTTGTAGCAGTCGATGTAGACGTTACCGGTGTAGGCATAGAACGAGTTGTCCTGTGAGTTGGAGGGATCCCATTTTACGAAGATTTCATACTCGCCGTCGCCGTCAACGTCGCCAACCGAGCAGTCGTTGGGAGTGTAGGTGTAGTCGTCGGTAACGGTGTGCTTAGAGTCTGAAAATGAACTGTTTCCCTTGATTGTGCCACCGGCGGGACGGTCGAGGTGGAGACGACGGTAAACGTCGGCCTCGGCTGCAACTTCGGGGGTCACCTCGACCTCAGCGCCATTTTCGTAGGCTTTGAGGACATACTTTGAGCCGGCCTTACCTGCCGGGTCGGTGAAGTTTGTGCCCGCGGTAATGGGGTCTTCGTTGACCTTAACGCCATCGCGATAGAGGTCAAATGTCATTGAGCGGGAGTCTGAGTCGAGGCAACGCCAAGAGACAAAAACCCCGTTGCCGGTGTTCATGGCAAACAAGCCGCGGTTGAGATACTCAGCCTGAGGTGCAGCAAAAGAAGCCAATGAAGCGCCGACGAGAGTCAATGCTAAAAGTGATTTCTTCAACATAATTGGTATAAAAATTGGTTATAAAATTATTTGATTGTGAACGGAATAGATGTGGCCACGTCGGTTGACGACGAGCCGACGGTGATGGTGAACTCGCCGGGTTGCTTTTTGAACGATTGGGAGCGGTTGTCCCACGTCTTAAACGCATCGGGCGAGAGGTCGATGGTGACTATCTGGGTATCGCCGGCGGGAACTGACACGCGCATGAATCCGGCGAGAGTCTTGACGAGCCCGGTCTGGTCGTCGTTGCGACGCACGTAGATTTGGGGGACATCGTCGCCGGCACGGTCGCCGGTGTTGGTAATCTTCATCGACAGAGTGATGAAATCTTCGTCTATGCCCTCAGAAGTGATTATCTTCGGGTCAGAATATTCAAAGGTGGTGTAGGATAGGCCGTGGCCAAAGGGGTAGAGGGGCGCCTCGGTCATATATCGGTATGTGCGCCCGGCCATTGAATAGTCCTGAAAATCGGGCAGTTGCGAGTCGTCGCGGTAGAAAGTAACAGGGAGTCGGCCCGACGGGTTATAACGTCCGAATAAGACGTCGGCCACGGCAGTTCCACCCTCCTGACCCGGATACCATGCCTGGAGGATGGCATCGCAAATCGAGTCTTCGGGAGCGAGACCCACGGCCGAACCGCTACAGTTTACCATCACGATAGGCTTGCCGTACTCCTTGAGGCGGGCGAGCAGTCGGCGCTGCACTGCCGGGAGTTCGATGGTCTCGCGGTCGCCGCCACGGAAGCCGGGAACCGAAACTTTCATTTCCTCGCCTTCGAGCGCGGGCGATATGCCGCCGACAAAGACGATGACATCGGAATCGGCCGGGTCAAATGTCTCGTTGACAGGCGTTTTCACGTCAAATTTCAGCGATGCGACGTCGTCGCCGTTGGTGAAGTATAGTTCGATGTCAATCGGCTGTCCTTTCTTGCCTTCAATCATATAGGAGGCGTTGTGCTCTTGGCGACCGCCGGCCTCGCGACGTGCCACTTCGCTACCGTCGACCCGGAGCACTTGCTCGCCTTTACTTGCCTCAAATTCAACGACGTATAGACCATCGGCGTCAGGAACAAGCGTGCCGCGATAGAGGCCCGAGAAGTTGTAGAGGTTGACGCCGGGTGCAAATACCGTGGCGCCGCCGCCGTCGAGCGATAGGGGAGTGGTGTAGAGAGCGGTGGCCACGACGGGCGAGATGGTGTCGGTCGTGTTGCGATATGTTGCCTTTAATCCGCCGTCAAAGAGGTTGAAACATGAGCGCGTGTCGGCGCTGACAACGTGGTCACAGCCGCGGGCGTAGGCCACATCGGGCACCACGGCGCGTATGCCGTCGAGTATGGTGACGGTGTGGCTCGGGGTGCCGCTATAGTTGCCCCATTGCATGACCGAATCGGCCGCATTGGGACCCATGACGAGAATTTTTTTGCCGGAGGAGGGTAGGGGGAGTATGCCGTTATTTTTGAGCAATACCATTGATTTACGGGCCATTTCGAGAGCGAGGCCGCGTCCGGTGGCAGAGTCTACATAGTCGAGCGTCAAGTCGTCCCACGGGGTGATTTCATCGGGCGACATTTCGCCGAGGCGGAAACGGGCGACAAAGAGGCGTCGCAGCGACGCGTCGATGCTGTCCATGCTGACAAGCCCGTCGGCAAGCGCTTGGTTAAGATTCTTGTAAATCGAGCCACACTCCAGGTCGGTGCCGCTCATAACAGCATCGCCGGCCGCGTGGGCCTCGGAGGGATGGGTGTTGTGACCCCAGTCGACAACAAAGTCGCGGATGGCGCTACAGTCGCTGACGATGATTTTGTCATAGCTCCATTGGTTGCGCAAAATATTGTGTAGCAGTCGTTTGCTTGAACAACAAGGTTCGCCCACAAAACGGTTGTAGGCACAC
>JAFLTK010000186.1 GCA_022511505.1 Muribaculaceae bacterium | reverse complement strand
CGCAAGATTTTCATTCTTGAAAGAGGAGTTCGATTCTCCTATGGGCTACCTGTTCATAACATATTTTTTAGTGGTTAAACAAGAGTCGCGCCATCAGGCGCGGCTCTTGTGTTTTTTACCAACAATTTTTCAATCATCAAATCCTCGCGTCAAAAATCGGCGTAGCGACAGATGCCTGATACCCGCATCATCGCCATCGCCCACGAGAGGAGACATCGAGATGACAAACTTGGGATGGTTGTCTTTAATCTCTCTAAGATTTCCAAACTCTCTTTTATAAGTGTCCTCGCTCGCAATGAGATAAGCTGCCTGTATATAAATCGGGCCACGGCCGTTCCCGGTGGCAACAAAATCGATTTCTTTATCCTTGAGTTGCCCAACCGTCACGCTGTAACCCATATATAACAGATGATTATAAACAGCGTTTTCAATAACTTTCTCAATATCAAAACTTCTCGTTCCCCTGACGAGCGAGTTCCTGAGCCCTAAATCCTGAAAGTAATATTTATCATTGTTTTCAAAAAGGCGCTTGCCATGAATGTCATAGCGGTTGACACGACGAGTCACAAACGACTCACAGAGATAACCGATATAGTTCAGAATGACGCCCGTCGAGATTGGATTATTAGCCGATTTCATATATTTGGCTATATTTGAAGCCGAAATGAGTTTTCCGGTGTTATCGGCAAGATACCTGACAAGATTCTGCAAGAAAGGAACATTCCTTATCCGGTGCCTTAAAATGACATCTTTTAGAAGCACTGTGTTAAGCACATCGCTTTGATACTCGAGTACATCATCCACGTTCAAACCGGTTCTGACCAATCCCGGGAGACCCCCAAACCGTAGAAACGCCGTCAACGAGTCGTCGTTATCCTCAAGACCATGAAACAAAAGAAACTCTTCGTAGGATAGCGATTGCACATAAATCTCTTTATATCTTCCTCCAATCAAAGTACTTAACTCGCCGCTCAACATCTTTGAGTTAGAGCCGGTAACAACAAGCTGCACATCATCTTCCTCATAATAAGCCCTTAACGACCTCTCAAACCCCGCAATATCCTGAATCTCATCAATCAAGACATAGTTCATCGATTCCGGTTTGCGATTGCTGTCGATATAGGACGTCAACTCGACGTAACTTAAAATCGGGTCAAACTCTTTCTTCTCCTTATCGATAAAAATCACATTATTATCGGGATTTGACGACAGTCGTTCTCGCAGGCTTCTCAACAGGTAACTCTTACCAACGCGACGTTGTCCCGTCAGTATTATTATCGTATTTCGCCCGAAATAGCGCTGAATCTTTTCTATATATGTTGGTCTTTCTATGATTTTCATTGTCTATAAGTGATAAATTTTGGCAAATATACAAATTTATCACTTATAAACGATAAATTTCGGTCAAATTCTCGTTTTATGAAAGATTTCCGGTCTATGCTTTGATTTGGAGCAGTGGGAGCGCTCGGGCGAAAGGTTGTTCCTCCGGTTATGGGTATTTTTGGACATAATGGACAGTTTTTGGGGTAAAGGGATACATTTTTTGCCAAAAGGGGGAATTTTTTTGCCAAAAGGGGAACAGCGCAAATATATAAGGTGGATTATCAATAATTTTGCAACCGATTTTAACCAACCATTGTCATGAAAAAACGTAATTTGCAAAATACTCTTCTGCTGATGGCCGCGTTGCTGCTCGCATCGGGCTGTAGCCGACAGGATGACAAGGCGCCGGCCTTGAGAAACGTGATGTTGACGTCGGTATCGTCGCTGTCGGGCGACGCGTCGACAACCTACCCCGGGGTCGTGGAGGAGGGCGCGAGTGTCAGCGCCGCCTTTATGGCCGATGGCAAGATTGCGCGTATCGCCGTCAAGGAAGGGGACCGTGTCCACAAGGGGCAATTGCTGGCGGCGCTTGACGATAGCGACTACCGCATCGGCGTGTCTCAACTCGAGGCGCAGTTCAACCAGATGACCAAGGAGAAAGAGCGCATGGACGCGATGTTTGAAAAGCACAACATCGCCCCAAATGACTACGAGAAATTCCAAACCGGCTATGAGCAACTAAAACTTCAACTCGACGGGGCTCGTCGACGTCTCGACTATACGCGTCTCAACGCTCCTGCAAGCGGCTATATATCAACCAAATACATGAACGAGGGCGAACTCGTCGGCGCCGGCACGCCGGTGGTCAACATCGTCGACGACTCGCGCCTGATGGCATCGGTCGACCTCCCCGTCGGCGTCTACCTCGAGAGAAGCCACATCGCGGCGGCGAGCGGCAGTGTGCCCGGTGTGGCCGGGAGCATCCCCCTGTCAATCGTCAGTTTCACGCCCGACGCCGACAACAATATGCTTTATCACATGAAACTCGCCATCCCGTCCTCGGTGGCCCGCGAACTGACTCCCGGCATGAATATCTCGGTCACGCTCGAGACGTCCGAGAACACCAAGGCCGAGGCAATAATTCCGTCGCGCGCGATAGTGGCTCAAGACGGCAAGACCTTCGTCTGGGTCTACAACGCGGCCGACTCGACCATCCATCGCAAGGCCGTCACCGTCGAGGGCGCCCCGTCGGGCAAGATGAGTGTGGTCAAGGGCGTCATGCCCGGCGAGAGCATTGTCGAGACAGGCGTCAAGCAACTCTATGAGGGCGAGAAAGTTAACGTGTTGAATCGTAAAGATATAGGCCTGTAAAAGCAATGGAGCGCATAACCAAATTTTTCATGCAGCGGCCCACGCTTTTCTGGTCGCTGATGGTGCTGATAGTGGCGGCCGGCGTGCTCGCCTATATCCGCATGCCCAAACTCGAGGACCCCGCCGTGTCGGTCAAGCAGGCCTCGGTCGTCGTCCTTTACCCCGGCGCCGACACCCGCCGTGTCGAGAAAGATGTAGTCACCCTGCTCGAGGAGCAACTACGCGCCCTGCCCGACGTCAAGAAGATTTCGAGCACTGTCAAGCCGGGCCAGGCGCTGATACAGGTTGAGTTCAATTTTGAGACACCCATCGACGAGGTTGAGCAACATTTTGACCTCGTGCGCCGCAAAGTGTCTGATACCGAGATGCTTTTGCCTCCGGGCGTGATGAGCCCCATCGTGATTGACGACATGATGGACGTCTATGGCATCTTCTATGCGCTGACCGGTGAAGGCTATGAACCCGAGGAACTTGAAGCGTTTGCCAAGACTCTCAAGCGCGAGATTATGGGCGTCAAGGGTGTCAAGCGCGTCAACATCGGCGGCCTCAGCCGCGAGGTCATCGACATCGCGTTTACCCCCGAGCAGATACGCCAAAACGGCATGCTCCCCATGCTCGTTGCCGCCGCCCTCCAGTCGTCGACCAAGGCCATCAACGCCGGCAAGATTGACAATGGCGACGACCGCCTGGCGATTAACGTCACCGACGGCGCCGCGACGGTCGACGAGATTGCCGACATCGTCCTCAATCTACCCGACGGCAAAAAGACGCGCATCGGCGACATCGCTACCGTCACTCGTCACGAGGCAACCGCCTCGACCGGCGGCTTTTATGTCAACCGACAGCCGGCCGTAGTCATCATGGTCGCCATGGAAAATTCGGCCGTGGTGCCCGACGTCGGCGCCGAGGTCGACAAGGTCGTCAACTCGACCCTCGACATGCTCCCCGTCGGCCTGACCGTTGACAAAGAGTTCTTCCAGCCCGACCAAGTTACCGAGGCCGTCTCGTCGTTCATCATCAACCTGATAGAGTCGGTGCTGATTGTGATATTCGTTCTGATGCTCGCCATGGGCTGGCGCTCGGGCCTCATCATAGGCCTTGGCCTGATACTGACCGTTCTCCTGTCGTTCCCTATCTTGTCGACGCTCGGGACCACACTCCAGCGCATCTCGCTCGGCGCCTTCATCATCGCGATGGGTATGCTTGTCGACAACGCCGTCGTCATCATGGACGGTATCATGGTCGACCGCAAAAAGGGACTCCCCAAGAAAGAATACCTCCATCGCATCGGCCGCCAGACCGCCATGCCGCTACTCGGCGCGACGATTATCGCCGCCGCCACTTTCTTGCCTATCTTCCTGACATCGGGAACGGTAGGCGAATTTGCCGGAGACCTGTTTCTGGTGATATGTGTCAGCCTCCTGGTCAGTTGGGTGTTGGCATTGATACAAGTGCCCGTTTGTGCCGACCAATGGCTTGACTCCAAGGATATCAAGGCCGACGTTGCCGGGCAACCGCCGTTGAACCGTCCCCAGAAGGTTGTCAAGCGCGTCGTCGAGTATCTCATTGGCCACAAGGGAGTTGCCGTCGCCTCGGCCGTAGCGCTGCTGGCATGTGCCGGCGGGGGCGTCTTGATGGTGAAAAATGTGTTCTTCCCCGACTTCAATTATGACCAGTTTGTGCTCGAATGCTACTATCCGCCCGAGAGCAACCCCGACGCCGTCCGCGAGCGCATGTTTGAACTCAGCGACAGCATCATGAAGGAGCCTGACGTCAAAAACGTGGCTATCAGCCTCGGCGGAGCGCCGGGCCGCTATTGTCTCGTGCGCCCCATGCCCGAGGCCGGCGACGACTATGCCGAGTTCATCGTCCAATGCAAGGACTATCGCGCCGTTCAGCGCCTCTCGCGCGACCTGACCGCGCGCCTGCGACAGATTGCTCCCGAGGCATATATCCGCGCTCGCAAATATAATTTCTCGGTGTCGTCGTCCCACCTCGTCGAGGTCGAATTTGCCGGCCCCGATGCCGACGAGTTGCGACGCCTCAGCGACCGGGCCGCCGACATCATGCGCTCGTCGCCCTACGTTGACCCCTACACCGTTCAGACCAACTGGAACGACCCCGCGCGCCAATTGTCGGTGGCCTATTCGGCCCGGTCGGCCGCTCGCGCCGGCGTCAACCGTGAGGATGTTGGCAACGCCTTCATGGCCGCGACCGACGGTTATACCGTTGGTGTCATCAGCGACCGCGACAACCTGATTCCCGTCAACGTCACCATCCGCGACCACGAGGGCAACCGTCTCTCTGACCTATCCAATATCCCTGTCTGGTCAATGATGAATGTCAACGTCTCGCCCCGCGACCTCGAGGGCGCCGTGCGCGGCTCGGTCAGCAAGGAAGATATACAGAAGAAAATGTTTGTCACAACCACGCTCGCCAACTGTGTCGACAGCATGGCGACTATCCTCGACGAGTCGCTGATTTATCGCTACAACGGCCGCCGGGCCATCCAGGTGGAGTGTGACCCCGACCCATACAACCCCGAGGCCACGCCCGACAAGTTGCTCAAGTCGGTCAAGACCGAGATTGAGAAAATTCAGTTGCCCCACGGCTACACGATGCGCTTCGTTGGCGAAAGCGAGATTGCCGACGACGCTATGGGCAAGGTGTTCCAGAACATCCCCGCCATGGTCGTCATTCTAATCATCGTGCTCCTGTTGCTTTTCAACGACTGGCGCAAACTGGCCGTCATCATCCTTTGCTTCCCGTTTGTGCTCTGTGGCATCGTCCCGGCGCTGTTGCTGACCGACACGCCGTTCACATTCCTTGCCATCCTCGGCCTGATGGGCCTCGTCGGCATGATGATGAAAAACGCCATTGTGCTTGTCGACGAAATCAACGCCCTGACCGTCAACCAACGCATGGAACTCTTCCCCGCCATCGTGCAGGCAACCCTCTCGCGCGTGCGCCCCGTCCTGCTGGCATCGCTGACAACCGTAGCCGGCATGCTGCCGCTCGTCAGCGACCCGATGTATGGCCCTCTCGCCGTCACCGTCATCGGCGGCCTCATCGTCGGCACCCTCGTGACGCTCCTCTTCCTGCCCGTGCTCTACTCATTCTTCTTCAAAGTTAAATCCCGCAAACAATGAAACTTAAATATATAGTATTCGTCCTCGGTCTGGTCGCAACACTGGAGGCCGCGGCCATGGACCTGACCCTGAGCGAGTGCCGCGAGATGGCGTTGCAGACCGACGAGGACATGCAGATTGCCCAAAACCGCGTTGAGCAGTCACGCCTCGACAAAGCTGTTGCCAAGACGGGCTATTTACCAAAGTTTGACATCAACGGGGGCGCCTTCTACCTGACTCCCAACCCCTCGATGGGCGAGTCGATGG
>JAFLTK010000185.1 GCA_022511505.1 Muribaculaceae bacterium | reverse complement strand
ATTTTGCACCGGTACCCTTATATTTCCAGTCGGTTGAGTTATAAATTCCGGCAACAGTAAATGTACCCTCGGGAGTTCGGCAATCGTCTTTATAATGCTTTTGGCCTCGATTCATGGAGCAACACACCGGGAACGCAGCCAGTGTATCGCCAAAATGGTTTAGGACATAAAGCCGAGTCAATCGTTTGCTAATGACGATGTTGCGACCGGCTGAAACACGGCCGGGCAGATTTGATATTTTTTCGTAGGGATTGACGGCTCGCTCGACAGGGGGAAGAATGATGTTCTCAGTTTTTTCGTAGCGAGAAATGATAGAGGTTAGTGCATCTGAAAATGCATGATCTGCACCTGTAGAGGCTGCCGGACCTGTAACGCCTAACAATAGAATTGATATATATATTATAATGTGGTACATTTTGATTGGTGAGTTAAAGCAGTGGGCCTATCACATAAAAATCAAAAAATTATAGTAATTTTGTGGCTTAAAATATTCAATAGAATGGAAACAACGACACAGCAATTTGGCGCGGTTTTTGACCTTGACGGAGTGTTGATTGACACCGAGGGCACTTACTCGGAGTTCTGGAGCAGTATCGACGAGATGTATCCCACCGGAATCGAGAACTTTGCCGCGGTAATAAAGGGCACAACCTTGACCGAGATTCTAAACCACTTCTCAACCGAGGAAATAAGAGCCGACATAAAGCAACGCATCCACGATTTTGAGCAGACAATGGTCTATGAGCTGATGCCTGACGTCAATCGGTTTATCGGCGAGTTAAGAGATGCCGGTTTCCCGATAGCAATCTACACGAGTAGTGACCATGTTAAAATGGCCCATCTGAGACGTCAGCAACCCGAGTTGCTTGATGCGGTAGATGTGATAATCACCGGGAGCGATGTGTCCTGCTCAAAGCCGAATCCCGAAGGCTATCTGAAGGCTGCAGAGGCGATTGGGCGTCGACCGGTTGAATGCTTTGTGTTTGAAGATTCACTGCAAGGACTGGAAGCGGGGCGTCGCTCGGGTGCAACCGTGATTGGACTGGCAACGACTCTACCGGCCGAGCGCCTCAGCGGGAAGGCCCATTTGATTGTTGACAATCTCGCGAGCCTAACCGTTGATACACTTTTTGCGCTTGTCAGCAAGCTTTGAAACTCATATCCAGACCTTTAACCGAGTGGGTTAAAGCGCCGACCGAGATGAAGTCAACGCCGGCCTCGCCATAATCGCGGATTGTGTCGAGCGTAATACCGCCGGAGGATTCAATTTCAACACGTCCGGCAATAAGTTCTACTGCTTCGCGTGTTTGCGCCGGGGTGAAGTTATCGAGCATAATGCGGTCAACGCCGGCTTCGAGTGCCTGAAGTATCTCCTCGGTGTTTCTGACCTCGAGTTCAATCTTGAGGTCTTTGCCTTTTTCTTTGAGGTAGTTCTTGGCAGCAGAAACAGCCTGGGGTATACCGCCGGCAAAATCGACATGGTTGTCTTTAATAAGAATCATGTCAAAAAGGCCGATGCGATGATTGCAACCACCACCGATTTTGACAGCCTCCTTCTCGAGGATGCGCATGCCGGGAGTGGTCTTGCGTGTATCGAGGACCTTGGCTTTAAGCCCGTCAAGTTTTTGCTGATATTTGGCAGTAACAGTTGCTATACCGCTCATTCTCTGCATGATATTGAGCATGGTGCGCTCGGTCTGCAGAAGGGAGCGGACCGGACCTTCGACAACAAAAGCGACATCACCGGGCTTTACATGAGCGCCATCGTTAATATAGACAGTCATCCTCAGCGAAGGGTCAAACTTCTCAAACACGCGACGAGCGATGTCAACGCCGGCAAGAATGCCTTCCTCCTTAACAATCAGACGCTGACGACCGATTTCGTCGGCATGGATAGTGCTTAGGGTGGTGTGGTCTCCGTCGCCTATATCCTCGGCAAACGCCAGTGTCAAAAGGTCGTCAATCAATTGTTCCTTTGTTTCCATTGCAATATATTGGATATATTTTAATACTTTTGCACAAAGTTAACAACAATAGTAATAACAACCAAATGAAAATCATTATTGTCGCCATTGGTAAGACAACAACAAAATATATCAGTCAGGGAATCGATCAGTATCTTGACCGCTTAAAGCATTATATACCTGTCGAAATCATAGCGATACCTGACGTTAAAGCGTCTCGCTCGCTATCTGCCGAGCAACAAAAGGAGCAAGAGGGTAGACAGATACTTTCCAAGTTACAGCCCGGCGATCGACTGGTGCTCCTCGATGAGCGCGGGACACAGCCAACGTCGCGACAGTTTGCCGGAATGATTGAGCAGATGACAAATCAGGGTTTGAGGCGCGTAGTTTTTGCTATTGGCGGTCCATACGGGTTTAGCAACGAGGTATATACGCGAGCCGACTCCCAATTGTCATTATCGCGCATGACATTGACCCACGAAATGGTTCGGCTTTTCTTTATAGAGCAACTTTATCGAGCGATGACAATATTGCGCGGCGAGCCATATCATCATGATTAATTCAACTCTCGCTTCGCTCAAGTTGAAGTTTACAGTTTATAGTTTACAGTTGTTTGATTGTTGATTAGTCGAAAATGAGGTCAACGAGAATCGAGTCGCTGATGAGAAAATGTTCTTCGGGAATATAGAGCCGATTGTCGACGGAAATATTCAATGTACCTCGATTGAGATGTGACTTTCCACGTAGAAGAATTTGGTCACGTTGGTAGGCTGAAAGGGTATTTAGGTTTAGGCCGGATGAAGTTCTCAACGTCGTGATAATCAAATCGTTAATTTTATCGGTCAGAGAGGTTTCTTCGATGACATTGACAAGACCGTTGTTGGCTATATATTCTTTGAGCGATGGTGGATTGAACGAGCGTGTCGTGCCGTCAAAACTATGGGCGCCGGGGCCAAGACCGAGGTATATAGTACCGTCCCAGTAGGAACTGTTATGCTTTGATTTGTAGCCCGGTATAGCATAATTTGAAATTTCATAATGTTCATAACCGTGTCTGGCTGAAGTCTCAATGAGATGGAGATACATCCGTGTAACAAGGTCTTCGGTTGCTTCTACAATTTTGCCAAGGTCGCGCATAACAGTCAGACGCGTGCCGGGCTCGTAGGAAAGGAGATAGGCCGACAGATGGGGGAGACCTAATTTCATAAATGTCTCGACCGAGCGTTTCCAGCCATCGAATGTATCACCCGGCAAACCAAAAATCAAGTCGCCCGAGATGTTGGAAATGCCGGCCGAGCGCAAAAGTTTGACCGCGTTGAAAATATCATCGCTCGAATGTCGACGACCTACAAACTTAAGTAAATCAGAGTTAAAAGACTGTATGCCCATAGAGACCCGATTGACCCCTTTAGAGGCCAACAGCTCGACAAGCGCCGGCGTGATATCTTCGGGGTTAATTTCGACTGTCACTTCTTTCATTTCAGGTACAAGCAGCGCGTCAATCAGATTGGCGAGCAAGGGCAACAGTAACGAAGACGGCGTGCCTCCTCCTATATATAATGTATTGACATTCAAGCCTGATAGCAACGACGACCGATGTTTAAATTCATTCAAGACACCTTGAAAATATTTCTCCATCAAGTCATCGCGCCCTCGCGATGGCATAGAATAAAAGTCACAGTAGCAACATTTTGACTTGCAAAACGGTACATGGATATAAATACCGGCCATGATTTTTGCTACTTATTGCAGATTTGTTTGAACTGACAGAAGTTGCAAGAATGAGGGTCAACGGCTTGCTTAAATGTGACATTAGGGTCAAATATTTCCTCAATAACCTTATTGAATCGCTGCACAAATTCGTCATGATAGACGCGATAGTCGATTAAGTCACCGTCACCAAGTTTCAGAGGTTTCAACCCATTGGTTTTAATCTTTTTCATCAAGTAGATGAAGGGCTGAATCTGCTCATCAGGCAATTTAAATCCTGAATAAGCATAGCAGTAGAACATCAATTGCAGGAATGCTTTGGGACGAAATTTTGAGGCTGTGCCGGGAGTGAATATTTCATCCATGTCCTTGGCTTTAACGCTGTCGCTACCGGTTTTATAGTCAACAAGACGAAGAACACCTCCACCGGGCCGGTCGACATTGACGCGGTCCACGCGGTCGATGAACTGGCGAATATTGACTTCAAGAGTGTCGTTAATCCTCATTCGCGCGTTAATTTCATGCTCGGCGCCAATGAAGAGGAATGGACAGAATTGTTTCTCTTCTTCGAGCATTGCCCGCACAAAAATCTCAATAGCGTCGGCGAGCAGTCGTGTTTCACCGGTAATCGCGGCCACGACCCCTCTCTGATTCTTGTAATAGTGAACACTGATGGCTTCCTCTATCAGCTTCGTTATCAGTTTATCATCTTTCAGCAGTCGGTCGATATCATCTACTTTGACAAGAATTCCATCTTTAGGGACCGGGGCACCTTCGGGTAATAGATTTTGATATAGATGCTCGACGACATCGTGGAACACCGTTCCGTAGGTAGAGAAATCCATATAATCGACAAGTTCGTCGGCCTCTTTGTAACCTTCAACATACTTGAGATAGAAGCTTAACCCACAATTGATATACTCATTGATTGACGAGGCTGAGAGTTTCTTACCGTCGACCTCCGTGAAACGCTTCAGTTTCTCTCTGACAGAGTTGGTTTTGGTTATCTCGATAACGTTGCCTCTCATTGGCAACTGAGTGTAGTTGGATATGGTGTGGGTAATGTTGCCTTTGTTATATAAATATAGCAATTGGGTCAAATATCGCGACATTTCGGCACTTTTACCGCCGACAGTTCGGGCATCATACAATAGCGTTACACGCTCACATCGTGCTATAAGTCGATAGAATGTGTAGGCATACATCGATTCCTGAAACTCGGTTGTTGACATTCCATAAGCCCGGCGAAGTGTTTCGGGAATGAACGAGCGTGAGAAATGCTTGCGAGGGAAGACTCGCTCGTTCATTGACAGCATAATGAGATTTTTGAAATTCAAAGAGCGAGTCTCGAGAACTCCCATAATCTGCAAGCCCTTGAGCGGTTCACCAATAAATGTCACGGTCTCGCTACCCACGGCTCGTTCTATCAACTGGAAGAATGTCGAGTCGCGCATTGTAATTTTATACTTTGTTGCAGCATCTTTGAGTGACATAACACCGTCACGATAGGCTTTGATGAACATTATCTCGACCGAGTTATCTTCAGCATAGTATTTGCGCTCAAGATAGTCGAGTAACGCAAGTGTATAATGACAAACTTGCTCGACACTGGAAACATCTTCAACGGCAGTAAAAATTGGTTTGAACTCGGGGGCAAGTTCGAGCAATTCTTCAACTGAGACGGTGAAAAGTCGATTCTTGGTTATATGGTCGGTCAGTTTAGTAGCACTTGTCGAGGCAAAAGACTTGATAACAGGACTGGTCAGCACTTTAAAAATGTCCTCATAAAAATAGCACATTTTGCCGCGAACAACGCGAGCCCTAAGGTGCATAGAGACAATGCTTTTCATCAATGCCGCGATAGGGGAGTGCCGCATGGGATAGCCCATCGTGATGTTAACGTTGGCAATCGACGGCGGCAACGAATGTATCAACGGAATGAACAGAAACTCATCGGGCAACACAATTGCCGTATCGATGGCGTTATCGGCATTTTCGATGACCCCCTCTTCAATCCAGTTTTCGACCAATTCTCCGGCAACCTTGACTTGACCAACCTTTGAGGCAACTCCGACAATGTCAACGCTGGGCATGCCGGTAATCTTTTCGGTATCAATATCATAGCGTGACGGGAACTGCTTAACGTTTCTCGACAAGAAACGGATAGCATGGTTATTTCCTGAATCAAAGACCGGGGAATTGAAGTCCCAATAGAAATCGGCAATTCCAAGCGCTTTAAGTTTCTCAAATATTGCTATTTCTGATAGCGATAACACGTTGAAACCTACGAAGATATAACGTTGGAACGGAAGGTCGCCGGCCGAGACTCGCGACAATTTGTCGACAGCATTACGGTAAAGGCGTCCACGGGTTGTCAAGCCGTCTTTTGCAAGAGTTTCGATAAAATCGGTATACAGGGGGTAGAGCAC
>JAFLTK010000184.1 GCA_022511505.1 Muribaculaceae bacterium | reverse complement strand
GAGAAACCGCGGGAGCGGTTTAAGATTGTTAGCCCCGGGTTATGGGAGCGAGCGCCAGCGAGCGACCTACCCGGGGTAAAAGCAACCCACCATCATCAACCCCGGAGGGCGTTGAACATCAAACGATTAACGTACAACCCCTGCCGGGGTAGGTGGCATGGGTTCCCAAGTTCCCCGGGTAGTAGCGCTTCGTCGCCGGCGCTCCTTGCTTGCTACACGGGTTATTGATCTTTATGCCCTCCGGGCAATGACGATTGCATGGCCTGTGAGATTATCGTCATTCGACACGTTTAATTCACGCCGTGTAGGGTGGACAAATTTAATATTCAATATTAAATTTGTCCACTTGCCCCCGGGATGCTCAGTCCTTGAGGGTGGCTATCGGGACTATCCATATACCCTCGGCATTCTGGTAGGCGTAGGACCCGACGGCTGTCAGAACCATTTTAAATGTGGGGCGGGGCATGAGGTTGTAGTCAATCTTAGCCTCAAGTTTGTTGAGGCTGGATATACCCTCGTTTATATTGCTTTCACCGCCTAATTTTACTTCAATTAAGGCATATCGGCCGTCGTGAAGACTGACGACACAGTCACATTCAAGCCCGGCGCTGTCGCGATAGTGATACACATTCCCATCGATGGCCTGGGCGTAAATCCTTAAATCTCTAACACATAGATTCTCAAACAACATGCCGAGGGCCTTCAAATCGTTCTTGAGATTCCCCATTCCCACCCCCATCGCGGCGCATGCTATTGAGGGGTCGGTAAAATATCTTGTAGGCGAACTTCTAACTGCCGTTTTCGACCGCAGGTTAGTGTTCCATGCCGGCATCTCCTCAATCATGAAAATGTCTTTGAACGATGTGATGTAGGAGCCTACTGTCTCGATATCAGGCATTGAGCCACCGTCAGCCATATCCTTCTGAATGGTCGAGAGTGGCGTCTGATAACCGATATGACGCGAATAAACCCTTAACAAACGTTTTGCAAACTCCGGAGATAGGCGCTTCTTCCTTATCCTGGCTACGTCAAAATTAACAACTGCGTTATAATAGTCGATGGCTTGCATTAGTGCGCCCTTTGGCGGCAGGTTTATCGCCATGGGCCATCCGCCTCTGGCTATCACATAGCAGATGCGGTCGATATCAAACTTATTGTGGCCCGTCATTCCCGTTTTTCCATCAAAGAGCGCCGATAGGCTTATCTCTCCGGTGCTTTCTCTCGACTCCCAAAGACTCATAGTGCGCATCACCATTCTTCCGATTCTTCCTGTTCCGGTATGATGCACCTCATCCATATTCGGTGGAACAGCCGAGCCTGTCAGTATAAACTGACCGAACTCGCTTCGACGGTCTACTGTGCTGCGTATTAGGTCCCACAAAACGGGAATATCTTGCCACTCGTCAATCAGTCGTGGTGTCTCGCCAATCAAAAGTGCCTTGCCGTCGATACCGGCCATCATTGACGCCTCTTTCAGGGTCTGAGGGTCAGATAAGTCAAGTTCGCTTTGCGAATGGAGGCGACCCGTCGATGTTTTGCCACACCATTTAGGGCCCTCTATAAGGACAGCGCCTCGATAGGAAAGTTTATCTTGTAGGATTTTATCGGCTATTCTCGGTAAATATTCCATAACTTGCTTGTATTTGCCGCAAAATTAATATATTAAATCCAATAATCCAAGAAATGCGGCAATTTCATTCCGAGAAATGCGGCAATTTCATTCCGAGAAATGCGGTGGTTTCATTCCGAGAAATGCGGCGATCTCATTCCGTAAAATGCGGCGATTTCGTTCCGAGAAATGCGGCGGTGGATTTTCGCCATTCGGGTTTAACCCGCTTTCGGCGTACAAAAGTCAAAGGAGGCTATGAGTGCGCGGAGCCGTCAATAACGATGGCATCTTGGGTGGGACTATGATGAGCAAAGCGCGGTGTTTTGAACAAAAAACGGGGATGCGGTGTTGAATAATCGAGATTTATTGTGTTGAAAGAGTGAATAATTGTTAAATTTTTTGCTAAAAAGAAACAAAAAGATTACTTTTGTGGAAAATCAAAACCAAGATGAAGAAAGTAGTATTGTCCCTGATCGTTGCGCTTGGGCTTGGAGCCGCAAGCGTGCAGGTTGTCGGCATGCCGGCAGCCCAGAATGATATCGCTTCTTCATTGGCCGCAGCACAGCCGAGTGTTCGGGCCGTTCACTCGGCGATTGAGCTGAGTAACCCATTGGAGACTGCGGTAGTGTTTCAAGTCTACTCAATAACCGGCCAGTTGGTTAAGACCGTTGAGGTCAGCGCCGGCGCGCAGGTGACAGCCGACCTCCCGACGGGGTGCTACATCGTTAAGTGCTCCAAGTGGTCAAAGAAGATTGTCGTCAGATAATCGCTTGACGCTGCCCCCTTGGCCCGGGGTTTTGAGTTAACCTTTAGTCGCCGCTTGCCTCGCGCATGTCGGCGACATTTTTTGTAGATTCATCGAGAAAAATCAGGTTCCTCCGATTCTCGCAGCCCATATTATAGTCTTGAAAAGTTTGCAAATTTATGATTAAATCGTAAATTTGCAAGAAATATCGATTTTTAGATGATTTATAGAGATTTACAATCAAAACTTGTCGAGTTTTCTACAAAATTTCCCGTAATAACCGTTACCGGCCCACGTCAATCGGGAAAATCAACGCTCCTCAGGGCGACTTTCCCTGAATATAAATATGTGTCGTTGGAAACCCCTGATGACAGACTCTTTGCCGAGTCTGATCCCAAAGGATTTCTCGCGACCTATCCCGATAAGACTATCATCGACGAGGCGCAGCGTGTTCCGGCGCTATTCTCTTATCTACAAACCCACATTGACCTTACCGGCAAGGAGGGGATGTATATGCTCGCCGGGTCTCATAATTTTCTTTTAATGCAATCTATCGGGCAGTCGCTCGCGGGCAGAACAGCCATTCTCAAGCTTTTGCCGTTTTCTCATCGAGAGATGTCTAAGGGTAACATCCTTCAGGAGCCGGTCGAGAAAGAAATTTTCTTTGGAGGTTATCCTCGCATCTATGACAAAGATATTTCCCCGTCGTTCTATTATTCGTCTTATATTCAGACATATCTTGAGCGAGATATAAGATTGCTGAAAAACATAGGCAATCTAAACAACTTTGTCAGATTTATCAAACTGTGCGCTGCCCGGATAGGTCAACTGCTCAATCTTTCATCGTTGGCCAACGAGTGTAGTATAGCCGTTTCTACTGCTAACGAATGGCTTTCGGTCCTTGAAGCAAGCTATATTTGCTACCGATTATCGCCCGATTTTAACAATTTTAATAAAAGATTGGTCAAGACTCCCAAACTTTATTTCTATGATACCGGTCTTGCTTGCTCGCTACTTAACATAAGCGCTTATGAGCAACTCGATACCCATTTCTTGAGGGGCGGATTATTTGAGAACCTCGTGATTAACGAGTTTGTCAAGCAGGCCTATAACGACGGGTTGCAACCCGACATTACCTTCTGGCGAGACTCAACGGGAAATGAAATTGATTTGATTCAGTATCAAGGTGGCGCGCGGCGAGCCTACGAGATTAAGTCGAGCCGCACCTTCTCAAAAGACTTTTTCAAAGGGCTTACTCGATGGAGTAACCTGTCGGTAAGCACTAAAGATGATAATTTTGTTATTTATACCGGCGACAAGGAATACAAAACGTCAAGCGGAACGGTTGTGCCTTGGCGCGATATTGACGGAGTGACCGAAACAATCGGCTCTTAATAGTTTGCAAATTTACGATGCAATCGTAAATTTGCAAAAAGAGGGTAGGGTAAAGGTGTCTTTGCGGGCGCTTCGAGGGGGCGTTCAACGGCCAACTCGCTCTTCTTCTCTATTTTGACATAATATTTTGGCAGATTAGGAGTTATCATTATAGACAATAGTTAATTTACATTGAGATTATATCATGAAATTTTGCAAAGTATTAATGGCGGTCACGCTCGCGGCGACGGGTGTGGCGGCCGTAACCGGCCAGACGATTCCTATGGAGAAAACGTATGACAGTTATCCGACCTACAACGGCGAGGACCTGGAACTGACAGCGACCCCGCGCGCGACGACGTTCAAGCTGTGGTCGCCGGTGGCCGAGGCGGTGAGGGTGATGCTGTATCCTACCGACCGTAACTCGGCGGCGACCGACACTATCGCGCTCAGCCGCGGGGAGTCGGGAACGTGGCAGGCAACCGTAGACCGCAATCTGATGGGTCAGTTTTACACATTCTCCGTCAAGTGGAAAGGCAAGTGGTTGAAAGAGACGCCGGGCGTATGGGCAAAGGCCGTTGGCACCAACGGCGAGCGCGCCGCTATCATCGATTTCAGCAAAACCAACCCCGAGGGCTGGGACAAGGACCGCGGTCCGGCGCTGAAACATCTGACCGACGCCGTCATCTATGAGATGCACCACCGCGACTTCTCTATCGACCCCTCGAGCGGCATCGTCCACAAGGGTAAATTTCTGGCGCTGACCGAGGATGGTACCACCAACCCCACCGGCGAAAAGACCGGCATCGACCACCTCAAGGAACTCGGCGTCACCCACGTCCACATTCTCCCGAGCTATGACTACAACAGTGTCGACGAGGCCAACCTCCAGAATAATAGTTACAACTGGGGTTATGACCCGTTTAACTACAACGCGCCCGAGGGCAGCTATTCGACCGACCCGGCGCGCCCCGAGGCCCGCATCGCCGAGATGAAAGAGATGGTCAAGGCGCTTCACGATGCCGGTATAGGCGTCATAATGGATGTTGTCTATAACCACACGGCCAACAATGACGACTCCAACTTCTCGCTGACGGCACCCGGCTACTATTACCGCCATCGACCAGACGGCAGTTATAGCGACGCCTCGGGATGTGGCAACGAGACCGCCAGCGAGCGTCAACAGATGCGCGACTATATTGTCAACTCGGTTAAATACTGGGCCAAGGAATACCACATCGACGGCTTCCGCTTTGACCTGATGGGCATCCACGACATCGAGACGATGAACGCTGTCACCGCCGCCCTCAAGGAGATTAACCCCGACATCTTTGTCTATGGCGAGGGATGGACTGCCGGCGACTCTCCTCTGTCGGCCGACCTGCGTGCGCTCAAGGACAACGTCGCTCAGATGCCCGATGTGGCCGTGTTCAGCGACGACATCCGCGATGCCGTCAAGGGCCACTATTCCGATGCCGCCGACCGCGGTTTTGCCACCGGCAAGCCCGGCCTCGAGGAGACCGTCAAAATCGGCATCGTCGGCGCCACCGCCCATCCCCAGGTCGATTACTCCAAGGGCAACAACTCTCGCGCTCCCTACGCCGCCGCTCCGACACAGGTCATCAATTATGTCTCATGTCACGACGACCTGATGCTGACCGACAAACTGCGCCTCTCGATGCCCGAGGCCACTGACGCCGAGCGCATGCGCGCCGCCCGTCTCGCCCAGACCATCATTTTCACCAGCCAGGGCACTCCGTTCCTCTGGACCGGCGAGGAGATTTTCCGCGACAAGAAAGGTGTGCACAACAGTTACAAGTCGCCCGACTCAATCAACGCCATCGACTGGAACCTCAAGCACGCCAACGCCGAGCAGATGGAATACTACAAGCAACTTATCGCCCTGCGCAAGGCCCATCCGGCGTTCCGCATGTCGACGGCCGACGACGTTGCCCGTCACCTTGTCTTTGACAAAACGACCGTCCCCAACTTGATTTCCTACACCCTCAAGGACCACGCCAACGGTGACACGTGGCGCGACATCAAGGTGATTTTCAACGGCAGCGACGAGCCCCGCGAGGTCACTGTTCCGCGCGGCAACTGGCTCATTGTGGCCGATGACGGCAAGATTGACGCCAACGGCGGCCTCGGTACAACTCGCGGCGGCAAAATGACCGTGGCGCGCCGCTCGGCTCTCATCCTCGCCCGCCCGTAAGGCTTCTATAAATCAGAATTTACATCAAACGACGGACACGCCTTTGCCGCAAACTCGCGGTGGCCGTGGACCGTTGCCCCCGGAAACCGGCGGCTCAGCATGTCGACAAGTTGACGAAGCGCGACACGTTGGGCCGCCGTTCGTGTGTCGGCCGGCGTGCGA
>JAFLTK010000183.1 GCA_022511505.1 Muribaculaceae bacterium | reverse complement strand
CGGGATGACGTTGCCCTTTGAGCGCGAGCAGATGCCGATAATGCCGGCCGCGCCGCCAAAGAAGCCAATCAGGACGTCATAGATGGTGGGCGACGTGCGCGCCAGCAGTTCGCTGTGCCCCTCGCTGACGGGCGAAATCAGGAAGTAGACCATCGAGGCGACGACACTGAAACCGGCGGCCATGAACAGGTTGCGAAGACAGACTTTCAGCAATTCAAAGTCTTGAACGCCAACGGCGAGGCCGATGCCGATGATGGGGCCCATCAACGGCGAAATCAACATGGCGCCGATGATGACAGCCGTCGAGTTGGTGTTCAATCCGAGGCTCGCAATCAGGATTGCCACAATCAGGATGATGATATTGGTGCCCTTGAACGACACCCCCTCGCGAATCGAGGCCTCGGCCTCGGCCTGAGGAATGATATAGTCGCCAAGCGAGAAGTAACTGACAAATAGTTGTTTAATGTGACTTAAAACGGAGTTCATAGGCTATGAGGATTGAAGGTTGGTTGTCAACGACGGGCGCCGGCGAGCCATTTGAGGCGTCCCGGCAGGGGAATTTGCTCGCGGCGGATGACCACGAGCATGTAGACGGCGAGCAGCAACGTCCTGACACCCATGTCGAGCCACTCGTGGCCGGTGGTTATCAATATCGAGATGCCATAGAGCGCCAATGCGAGGAAGAAATAGAACGCAAGCCGCGGGACGTTATACCCTATCGGGTAGTTGACGCGCCCGGCGATGTAACTCGCAATCATCATCGACCCGTAGCACCCGAAGGCAGCCCATGCGCAACCCATGTAGCCCATGCGGGGCACCAATAGGACGTTGAGCACGACGGTGACCGCCAGTCCGCCCAGCGACAGCCACATGCCCCAGACGGTGCGGTCGGTCAACTTGTACCATATCGACAGGTTGAAGAAGATGCCAAAGAAAAACTCGGCAATCATAATGATGGGAACGACGCGCAAACCGCTGAAATAGCGCGGGTTGATGAAATATTTCAGGATGTCGAGATAGAACATGACGCCAAGGAAGATGATCATGGTGAATATGACGAAATATTTCATGGCGTCGCGGAACACCTGCAGTTTGTTGCTACCCTGCTCGCGGTTTTGAGCAAAGATAAACGGCTCGTAGGCAAAGCGGAACGCCTGAATGGCCATGACCATGACGATGGCAATCTTGTAGTTAGCGCCATAGATACCGAGTTGGGCCATGGCATCGTTGCTATCACTCAACAGCCAGGGTAGCAAGATTTTGTCGATAGTCTGGTTCATAATGCCGGCCACGCCGAGCACAAGCAGCGGGAACGAGTAGGCAATCATTTCGCGCCACAGGGTCCGGTTAAATCGCCACGGGAAGCCGCGCATCTCGGGGAAGAGCAACAACACCACGACAGCGCTTGAAATCAGATTGGCGAGGAAAATGTAGCCGATGCCAAACGTCGGGGAGTAGAACCACGCCACCGTGGCCGGCGCTTGCTCGTAGAGCCAGGGCGCAACGAGGATGAAAAGCAGGTTGAGGCCAATGTTGAGGCCAATGTTTGTCAATTTGAGCGCGGCAAAGCGCATTGGACGCTTTTTGTAACGCAAGTAGCTGAACGGCAGCGCGGTAAAAGCATCGATGGCGACCGCCACGGCCATCATTGCGATGTAATCCTCGTGGCCGGTACACTCCATTGCCGCCGTTACCGGGCCGAGGAAAGCAAAAATGCCAACGAGAAACAACGACCCACTGACGGCCAGCGAAATCAGCGCTGTCGAGTAAACCTCCATCGGGTTGCTGTAGCGCTCGTGGTTGGCAAAACGGAAAAATCCGGTCTCCATCCCGTAGGTCAGCACAATCATCGCCAAGGCCACGATAGAATAGACATAGGTGACGACGCCATACTCTGCCGCGGCAAACATTGCCGTGTAGAGCGGCACGAGGCACCAGTTGAGAAAGCGCCCTATGATGCTGCTCAGCCCATAGATTGCGGTGTCTTTTGCAAGTGATTTTATTCCGGCCATTTGCTAAAGAATAAAGAATAGAGATTAGATAGTGCTGGAACCGGGTAGGGACGCGACATGTCGCGTCCGCATAATCCGGTGTTAATCAATATGTTGATATGGACGCGACATGTCGCGTCCCTACAAATCTTTGTTTTTGACATAGCCTCTGCAAATGCACTCATATCTACTAATTATCCGAAAAGGCCGTCGGCGTTGCCTTGGTAGGGCGGATTGAGCTTCAAGTGGCTGTAGGCCAGCGTCGTAACCTCGCGACCGCGGGGCGTGCGCTTGATGAAACCCTCCTTAATCAGGAACGGTTCATAGACCTCCTCGATTGTGCCGGGGTCCTCGCCAAGGGCGGTGGCGATGGTCGTCAGCCCGACGGGGCCTCCGTTGAACTTAGTGATAATCGTCGTCAAAATCTTGTTGTCGATTTTGTCGAGGCCAAAGCGGTCGATGTTGAGCGCCTCGAGGCCAAAGCGGGCAATCTCGGTGTCAATCCGGCCGTTGCCCTTGACCTGGGCGAAGTCGCGGACGCGGCGCAACAACTTGTTGGCGATGCGGGGAGTCCCTCGCGAGCGCATGGCAATATCGTGGGCGGCCTCGGCTGTGATGGGCACTTTGAGCAGCGACGCCGAGCGGGTGATGATGCGCTCAAGCACCTCGTGGTCATAATATTCGAGGTGGCAGTCGATGCCAAAACGGGCGCGCAGCGGCGACGTCAACAGTCCCGAGCGCGTTGTCGCTCCGACGAGCGTGAAGGGCGACAGCGTCAACTGAACCGACCGCGCCCCCGGCCCTTTATCTATCATGATATCAATTCGATAATCTTCCATCGCCGAATAAAGATACTCCTCGACAACGGGGCTGAGGCGGTGGATTTCGTCGATAAACAACACGTCGTTTTCCTCGAGCGACGTTAGGATGCCGGCAAGGTCGCCGGGCTTGTCGAGCACCGGGCCCGAGGTCACTTTAAACCCTACGCCAAGTTCGTTGGCAATGATGTTGGAGAGCGTGGTTTTGCCCAGGCCGGGAGGGCCGTGGAGCAGGAGGTGATCAAGAGCCTCGCCGCGCATCTTGGCCGCCGCCACAAAAATTTTCAGATTCTCAACAACCTTTTCCTGGCCGGCGAAGGCGCTGAAAGCGTCGGGTCTCAAGGCTTTCTCGACCTCTTTCTCGCTCCCGGAAGGTGCTGAGGCGGCATTTCTTATATCAAAAGTTTCCATTACTATTCAGTTGGTTAGATGATGGTGTCGACGGCATCGACTACCGCGGCGGGGTCGATGTCGAGGCATGGGAAGTTGCCGTAGGGACAGCGGCGGTTGCCATAGACCGAGCATGGACGACAGGGAAGGTCGGTGCGCTGCACAGGCAGAGTGTCGTCCGGGCAAAATCCCGCGGCGGGGTGGGTTTGTCCCCAGATAGAGACGGTCGGCGTGCCTGTCAGCGACGCCAGGTGCATGTTGGCCGAGTCCATGACTATCATCACGTTGAGGCGGCTGATGATGGCCATTTCGCGCGCAAAGCCAAGGTGCATCTCGGCCAGTGAAACCACACGCCCCGGCTCAAACCGCGCGGCCATCTCGGCAAGACGACGCGACTCGTCGGCACCTCCGCCAAAGAGGTAGACCGTCGCGTCGGGGTGCCTCTCGAGCAACAACTCGATGACGCGAGTCATCCGCTCGACGGGGTAGATTTTACCCGGATGAGCGGCAAACGGCGCGACACCAATCAGCGGCCCTGCCGGCAACTTGACCGGCAGCGCGGCGACGTCGGCGCCTTCGCGGCCAAACAGCGGCTCAAACGGGATGGCGCTGTGGTAGCCAAGCCGGTTGAACACCTCGCGATAGCGCGACGTGGTCGACTTGAGCGGCGCCGTCTGGTCGGCACCCTGTCGGCAAAGCCGTTTCTTGTCGGCGCGCCCCTTGTTGATGACCGCCACCGGGATGCCGTGCAACCGTGCCAGCAAGGAAAGCACCTTGGTGCGCAACACGTCGTGGAGGTCGGCCACCGCTATCGGGTCATACTGCCGGCGCAGGTCGCCCACCAGCCTGACCATTCCCCGCAATCCGCGGTAGCGGTCACAGCCGAGGTCGACATCATGGACCTCGACATTGGCAGGACGGTTGACGAATATCGGCGCGACATTGCGGCGTGTGACCACGACAAATCTTATCGTCGGGTTCAGCCGCGCGGCGCCATAGACAACAGGGATTGTCATCGCCACGTCGCCAATCGCCGAGAAGCGCAACGCCAGCACCGTCGGGGTGTTACTTCCCTTGACTGCCATAAAGAACCGGGTTGGTCTCGGGGTCGTTATACATCTTCATCTGGCGATAGACACGCATGTAGCGACGCCCGGCGGCGATATCGTCAAGCAGGCGGTCGATGGCCGCCGTCAAGTCGGCACGCTGTTGTCTGAGCACGTCGAGTTTCGCGCGACAGCGGGCGATATGCTCGGCCGACGCGTCGGTGCGCTCAACCTCTGCCTCCATGTGATACAATTTCAGCGCCAATATCGACAGGCGGTCGATAGCCCATGCCGGGCTCTCGGTGTTGAACGTCGCGTCGGCCTCCACCGCCACATCTTTATATTTATCAAGGAAGCGGCTGTCAAGTTCCTCAACCATGTCGGTGCGGTCCTGATTTGAGCGGTCGATGCGGCGCTTGATAGCCAGCGCCTCCACCGGGTCAATCTCCGGGTCGCGGATGATATCCTCCAGGTGCCACTGAACAGCGTCAATCATATTCTTGTCCCAGAGCACCGCTTCAATCGAGCCGGCCTCGTAGGGGTTAACATGCTCGGCGTCCACATCGTCGGTGACATGGTAGGCAACTGTCGCCTCGTCAAATATCTTGTTACATTTTTCAGCAAAAGTCATTTCCATACAGTCTTACTTTGGATCATGGAAAGCAAAAATACAACATTTCACCCGTTCCACCAAATTTCCGTCCCCAAATCCCCCAATTCCCACATTTACGTAATTTTCCTATATAGTGTAGTTAATAATCAATAGTATCTATTCAACTGTGCTAAAGGTTGCGGAAGATGGTCCAGAGGATGATGGCGATTAAGATGGCGATGGGGACGGCGGGGTGGCACGAGGCGCGATAGAGGCGCGGAAAACGGTGGTAACACACGCGGGCGAAGACGAGAAAAGCGATGATGGGAATGGCGACAATCAGGGCGGCGTTATAGCGCCACGCGGCGGCGAGGTCGCCACCGAGCATGGCGTGGACGGCGCGCTGTGACCCGCAACCGGGGCAGTCATAGCCGGTCAGCATCTTGACGGGGCATTTGGGCATCCATGCCGCCAGCGGGTCGACGAGGGCATAGAACACACCGATAGCGATAACCGCCAACACGGCGGCTATCCATATCCATTGACGGCGTGACAACCTACGTGATGTCAATATCGAGTTAGATTAGGAAGACGCTAAATGCAGTCCAAATCAGTCCGAGGACGATGGTAATCTGTATCCACCACTCGGCCATCTCGCTGTAGCGACGTGCGCGGTCGTGGTCGCCTCCATACCACGCGTTGTTGACTTTGGTCGAGTAGATCAGGGCGACGATTCCGGTCGGCAAGCAACAGAATATCAGGACGACGATGCTGAATGCCAGATAGTTGGACGGCGGATTGGCGGGCTTTTTATTGACAATATTCTCGGCCGTTTCATAAAATGCGTCATCTTCATTGTCAACAGGCACTTCGGGCACAACGCGGGCAGGCTCGGGTTCAACCGGGACTTCGACAGTCGGCTCTTCGGGAATATCGACGGCAGGGACCTCGGAAATTTCGACAGTCGGCTCTTCGGGAATATCGACGGCAGGAATCTCCGGAATATCGGCCGACGGCACCTCGGGCATCTCGACATCGACCTCGGGAATATCAACCTCGGCGACCTCCGATAACTCCGAGTCCTCCTCAACAGGCTCGGGCACCGCGCCGGCGATGCAATCGGCGAGTTCGGGCACAGCCGATATCGGTCGCCAGTCGGCCAGACCCTCAAACCACACAGGCGTGGCGGGGTCGAGTTTCATCCGGCGAACCTCGTTGACGTCAAACGGTCCGGTAGGCTCTTCGTTTTTAATTATCCAAATTTGCATAACGTGATAATTGATGGAG
>JAFLTK010000182.1 GCA_022511505.1 Muribaculaceae bacterium | reverse complement strand
AGCCGCGCCGTTCCCGATGCCTCGCCGCTGACATCGCGCGCGAAAGCCTCCATAAATGGCTGAAGGAAGCCAACTTGGGCGTGGTCGGCCTCAAAGAGGAAGTCGAGTTCCTCGTCGAGCGGGCGGATGCGGCCGTTTATTTTGGATTGACGGCCGTCGGCCTGGTCGATAGTGGCGTTGATAACTACCGCTCGGTCGCCGCCGTCCCAATGGCTCAGGATTGTACCGTCGCCCATGACACAGCCGTTGTAACTCAAGCCCTTGACGTCGAGCAGCGGCGTATATATGCGCGGCTCTGACGATAGCAGGCGCGAGGCATAGAAATCGCCGGTTGCCATACCGCCAAAGGCTACGTTGTTAATCTCGAGAGTTTCAAAGATATAGTCGAGGTCGACATCATTGAGCGACAGGCGCAGGACCGAGATGCTGTCGGCCGACGCAGTTCCGTCGATGGCAATGCGCTGGTCTTGATGACGGGCAAGGAAACCGCGAACGTCAACGCGGTTTTTGCCAATATTGATTGTTGCCGGCTCGACGGTCCAGACGGTGTCATTGAAAATTGCTTCGCCGGGATTGACGGCAATGTGGGTCAAGAGTCGTGAAACGTCTTCGGTAGCCCGTCGTTCAAAGGCGGTTGTCAGTCCCAGACGGCCCGAGAAATCGCGCTCATGGTCGATTTTCCAACCCAGACGAGTCTCGACGTTGTTGTCATGGGCATTATTGTTGAGTTTCAGCGACATATCGCCGTGTTTGGTCGGCACCGTCGTGGCAACATTGAGGCTTGCCTCGCCGCTGTTGCCGTCGATGTTGAGGTCGAGAGACGACCCGGTGATAATTTTGTTTTTTTGCAGCAGGAACGGCGCGTCGACGTTGAGAGTCATCAAGTTGCGCGGATAACTGAACGCCCCTTTAATCTCGACCGGTGCCTCAATCGACACCGGCAGGTTCAACATTTTATCGAGGTTCTCATTCTCCTTGACGAGGAAATCAAACGAGAAATCGTTCTCCATATTGGCGGCAATCACGGCCTCATCGGCTGTTGGCGTGTCAAAAACGGCCGGTAGAACGCGACCTAAAATGTCGCGGGCTGTCCGGGCAACGGTGTTGAAGTTAAACGAGCCTGTCAGGCGTCCCTCGACGACGTCGCTGTCGATGGTGATTTGCTTGGGCAGTGTGCTACACTCACTGTCAATGTCGATTAGCGGAAGGTTGATGCCTTTGCCGTCGGCGTTAATGAAACTGATGTTGCTCATTCTGACCCAACCGTCGATGCTGTTGATGTCACGGCCGGCGAGCGAGGCATCGACGTTAAATGATAACTTGCGCGATGTCAGCGAGTTGGTCAGATTAAGCGCGTCAAAGTCGATATTGTGGGCATTGATGTAGAAATCGGTCGATGGAACGTCGCCGGTTGCTAAATGGCCCTCGACATCAAGGTTGGCATGAGGGTCGTTGAAGTCGAGTTTGAAATGAACGCGTTGGTCGGCCGATGTGGCTTCAAGTTTCACATCTTTATAATCATAGCCGCGATACCTGAGGCTTGCAATGCGGATGTCGGCGTTGCCGGCAGGGTAGGGCTTCTCGATAGACAGGTTGACATCGGCAAGCATGCTGACCTCGCCGGGCAGTTTGTCGTTGTCGAGCACGCGGGCAACATCGAGCGCATCGGTAATTATCTGACCTTCAATGGTCGCCGGACGGCGACCCGACGGGAGCGATGCCGTCGCGTCGATGTCGATGTTGCCGGCGGCTGTCTCGACGTTCACGTCGGCAATGATTTGTCCGGCCGAGTAGGAGCCGCTGCCCGTTGCCGCGACTGTCTCGAGCGATGTTAATATAGATTGCACCTTGGGCGGGATGGTCGTGAAATTCCCCACTATGTCGAGAGCTTGAGCGACGTTGGCTTTCAACTCGGTTTCGCCGACTTCGATGACCGGGATAGAGTTTCCCTCGGGGGTGACATTACGCGTCAGTCGCGCGTCGGCTATCTTGAACGCAAACCCACGCTCGGCCGACGAGGCGATAAACTGTTGAACCCTGATGCCACGATGGGGTAGACCTGAAGCCGTAAGGCTCAAATCCACCGGGAAGGTCAGATTGCCGAGCGGTCGATAAAGCGGTGCGAGGTCGGCGGGCATCAAGTGGCTGCCGTCTCTGAGGCCAATCGAATAGTCTTCACGGAACACTGCCGCGGCAAGTTTGTCAAAGCCGTCAAACTTGAACTGCATGTCGTCGAGCATAAGCGTCGACCCCGGCATGCGCAGGGTCAATGACTTGACATCCAACTGCTTGGGCGACAACTCGGCGTCAAATTGCATATTGCTCAGCCTCAGGCCCGAGCGCTCGGTCATCGACAGTCGCCTCAATCGGGCGATATAGTGGTCATTGCTGACGCGAGGCAGCAACAGGTTGAGGTTGATGTTCTTGATTTCGATGTGGTTTGGGTCAAAAACGCCATCAGTAGGCGCCGGCATCGACTTGACGTTGTAGGCAAACTCCGACCCGCGAATCAGCACGTGACCCACGCGCAAGTCAAACTGTGTCGGCGGCTTGTTTTTCTCTTTAGGCTTCAGCGCCTCGATGATATGGGCTATATTCAGCGGCGACTCGGGTGTCTCCTTATACAGGTTGGCTTTAAGGCCGTCAATCTCGGCAAGCGTGATGATGATATTGCCGTTTTCAAAAAATGAACGCACCTCAAAAGCCGCGTCGACGCGGTCAATCCACAGCGCGTCGACCCCCGTGCTGTCCTTGACTGCAACGTCCTCAATGACAAGGCGCGACGGCAGGTAAATCGACAGGTCACCAATCTCGACGGGAGTCTGCAATAATTCGCTCAATTCCCGGCACGCCGCCTCCTTAAGTTTCTGTTGAACACCGCTCAGCGACAAGAGTATATATAGCACCAACGGTAACGCTATGACAAGGGTCAGCAGCGTTACCGCGAGAGCGCGAAATATCTTGTAGAGCGTCTTCATCAACTCGTTATGCGAGTTCGGCGATGGCCTCGGCTATAGTGACGACCTTTTGCTCGCCGGTCTGCATGTTTTTCAGCGTCAGTTTTGACTCGGCCAACTCGGTTTCGCCAACGATTGCGACAAACGGGACGGCCGTGGCGTTGGCATAGTTCATCTGCTTTTTCATCTTGGAGCGGTCGGGGTAAATCTCGGCATTGATGCCGGCGGCACGAGCCTCCATGAGATATTCCATCGAGCGCGCCTCCTCGGCCTCGCCCAGATTGAGGAACAGCAGGCGGGTTGACGAGGCGATAGTTGGCGGATAGAGGTCGAGGGTGTTGAGGACGTCATAGATGCGGTCGGCGCCAAACGAGATGCCGACACCGCTGACGTCGGGCATACCGAAGACGCCCGTAAGGTTGTCGTAACGGCCGCCGCCGGTGATGCTGCCAATCTGCACGTCGCGAGCCTTGACCTCGATAATTGTTCCGGTATAATAGTTCAGTCCGCGGGCAAGCGACACGTCGAGCTCAATGATGTCGCCAAGACCGAGGCGCGACGCTCCGGCAAGAACCGTCTGCAACTCCTCGACGCCAAGGCGCCCGGTCTCGCTGTCGGCAAGCAGACCGGCGAGTTGCTTCAGGCGCGACTCGGTCGTCCCCGTGATAGTGATAATCGGTGTCAATCGAGCAATCGCCTCGGCGCTGATGCCCTTGGAGGCAAGTTCCTCGTTGACCTTGTCGATGCCTATCTTGTCGATTTTGTCGATGGCAACGGTGATGTCGATAATCTTGTCGGGCTCGCCGATAAGTTCGGCAATTCCGGCAAGCACCTTGCGGTTGTTGAGTTTGATGGTGACATTGATTTTGAGGCGTTTCATCACCTCGGCAATCAATCCGAGCAACTCAATCTCGTTGACAAGCGAGGTCGACCCGATAACGTCAGCGTCACACTGGTAAAACTCGCGATAGCGCCCCTTTTGCGGACGGTCGGCGCGCCAAACCGGCTGTATCTGATAGCGCTTGAACGGAAATTGCAGTTCCTGACGGTGCATCACCACAAAGCGCGCAAACGGAACCGTCAGGTCATAGCGCAACCCTTTCTCACACAGTTGAGCCGCCAGGCGCGGGCAGTCGCCGGCCTCGATAAGCGCCGGGTCAACGCCGCGAAGGAAGTCGCCCGAGTCAAGTATCTTGAAAAGGAGTTTGTCGCCCTCCTCGCCATATTTGCCCATAAGCGTTGACAGCATCTCCATCGCCGGGGTCTCTATCTGCTTGAAGCCATAGAGTTTAAAGACATCCTTGATTGTGTCAAATATATAGTTTCGTTTGGCCATTTCGGCCGGACCGAAGTCACGGGTACCTTTAGGTATCGACGGTTTCTTCTCCATAGATATTGCTTGATAATGATTGATTTAGCAACCGGTTAAATTCAGCGCGCAGGCACGACACGTGTCGTCGCCGCGCTCTATTTCGTTGCAAAATTAGCCAAAATTCCCGGAATTTAGGGCCGCTGTTTTACTTTTTTAGGGGCTGAGGGGGTAAATTTTCAAAATTTGTTGCTAATTTTGCAAAAATATCGCCGACCGAGGGGTTTCTCTCCGCGCTGACTCGCTACAGGCGGCTAACATAATACCATTGTGCAACTCGATTGCTTTTGTTAATGACAGGACAACAAAAATTTAGGTTTGCTTGCATTGCCTTGCTTTGGCTCGCCCTTTGTTACCTGATGGTTACGCGCCAGCCGGTGACGTTTAATGTCATCTTCTGGATTGTGGCGTCGGGCATCATTGTTTTTGTCCCGCTTTATAAAAAATATATCAAGAATGGAAAGTCAACAACAGGAAACAACTAAAACGGTTGATAAGGCATCGCGCTATCCGGCTCTGAGCCTGATAGATACGCCCGATGACTTGCGTCGGATGGACGTTGACCGCTTGCCTGCCGTGTGTGCCGACATCCGGCAGTTTCTGATTGACAATCTTTCCAAGAATCCGGGACATTTTGCATCGTCGATGGGAACGGTCGAACTGACCGTGGCCCTTCACTATGTGTTTAACACGCCGCTGGACCGCATCGTCTGGGACGTTGGTCATCAGGCCTACGGACATAAATTGTTGACGGGACGGCGAGACCGTTTCAGCACCAACCGCACTTTTGGCGGCCTTAGCGGTTTCCCCAATCCCGACGAGAGTCCCTATGATACTTTTACCGCTGGCCATGCCTCAAACTCTATCTCGGCTGCCCTCGGCATGGCAACTGCCGCGAGCCTTGACGACTCCCACGCCAAACACAACGTAGTTGCCGTCATCGGCGACGCCTCTATCAGCGGCGGCCTCGCTTTTGAGGGGTTAAACAATGCTGCCAACTCGGCCAATAATCTGCTCATTGTCTTGAATGACAATGACATGTCGATTGATACCAACACCGGCTCAATGACATCCTATCTGGCGCGACTGACCGCTTCGCCGGGCTACAACAAGATTCGCTACGGGCTTTACAAGATGTTTCGCGCCCTCAACCTCGTTGGCGACCGCGGCCGCGGCTCCATCTTGCGCTTCAACAACTCGCTCAAGTCACTCATCGGCGGTGAGCAGAACATTTTCGAAGGATTGAATATCCGCTATTTCGGCCCGTTTGACGGCCACGACGTCGAAAAACTCGTCAAGGTCCTCGGTGATATCAAGGACATGCAAGGCCCTAAGATACTGCATCTTAAAACTGTCAAGGGCAAGGGCTTCATACCGGCCGAGAAAGACCCGGCTACATGGCATGCTCCCGGCAAGTTTGACCCGGTTACAGGCGAACGTGCAACCGGCGGCAGTTCAAAACCGAAGTATCAGGATATATTCGGCCAAACCCTCGTGGAACTTGCCAAGCGCGACAGCCGCATCGTCGCCATCACGGCCGCAATGCCGTCCGGCACGTCGGTTTCAATGATGCAAGAGGCTTTTCCCGCGCGCACCTTTGACGTCGGCATCTCCGAAGGCCACGCCGTCACCTTTGCCGGCGGACTGGCCAAGGAGGGTATGCGTCCCTATTGTGCCATCTACTCGTCGTTCCTACAGCGAGGCTATGACAACATCATCCATGATGTCGCCATTCAGCGCCTTCCCGTGACATTCTGCATCGACCGCGCCGGCCTGGTAGGAGAGGACGGTGTCACCCACCACGGCGCTTACGACATCGCCTATCTGCGCGCCATCCCATCGATGACTGTCAT
>JAFLTK010000181.1 GCA_022511505.1 Muribaculaceae bacterium | reverse complement strand
AACACCGTCGAGCCGTCTTTCTTGACGATAACATCCTGAGCCATAGCGCCAAGCGCCACAATCATAGCAATCAGAAGAATAAGAACCTTTTTCATTGTAAAATTTCAACCGTTTCTCATCCCTCGTTGAAACCGTTTAAAATAGGGTATAGAAAAAGTGTAGGGAATGTATTTGCTTCGTCAACTAAATCAGGTCTTGGCCTACCTTTCTCTCTTGACAAAGCAATAGCCCCACACTGACTTTGTATGTCAATCACGATAACGTAATAACATAACCTACCAATGCAGGTGCCATTGCAAATCATCTTCGAGAGAACTCAAACGGCCAAGTTTGATTTAGGAAGACAATTTAAATAACACCTTTTCGTTAAAATTCAATTTCAGACGCGGCTCGCTCTCGAGCCGTGGCAGTCAGCATGAACTGCCTTAAAATCTGTTGCAAAAATAATCAAAAATTTTAAATACAAATCATGTTCGCGTCTAAAATTTTTAAATTATTCAAAAAAGACAGGGAAATTATCTGAGCCAAGGGTTGGAGCGTCGCTCGGCGCCTATGGTAGTCGGGCCGCCGTGACCGGGATAGACAACGGTGTCATCAGGCAGCGCCAGCAACACCTTCTTTATTCCGTTAATCAATGCCGCATGATTGCCACCGGGCAGGTCGGTGCGGCCAATACTTCCGTTGAACAGGACGTCACCCGTGATAACAAAACCATCCTTAGGAGCATAGAGAACGATTCCGCCGGGAGAATGGCCGGGAACATGTTTAACTTCAAGATAGTCATTGCCGATGGTTATTTTGTCGCCATTTTTCAACTTTTCATCCACCTGCATTGGCTTGAGATTCAATGGGATACCAAACATACGAGCCTGTCCCGACAGATTTGCGCCAAGGGGCTCGTCATCCCCGTGGGCACAAGCCTTGAGCCCATAACGGCTTGTTACAAAGTCGTTGCCAAACGCGTGGTCGAGATGCAGATGAGTGTAAATCAACCGGGTAGGGTTAAGGTCGTTTAACTTGATAAATTGGTCGAATTCATCCTGCTCGTCGGGTGACATCATGCCCGGGTCAATAATGGCAGCCTGACGACTCTCGGGGTCATACACAACGTAGGTATTGACCCCAAACATATTGAAACAAAACTTCTTAACTTTCATAACTGCACATAAATGAGAGCCTTGCTATCAAAATATTCTTCGCTGAAATAGTCGCTCAACGGCACTTCAATCATCGGGCGATTGACGGCCGATGTCTCGGCGTCGAGTCCGGCGCCTTTGAGACACACGAGTCCGTTGGGAAACGCATTTCTATTGTCGCGCGATATGTTTCGCGAAATTATTTTCACGAGTTCGCCGAGTTTTGTCACGCCACGCGAAACAACATAGTCAAACCGCTCGTGGCACTCGCCGGCGTCGCCATGCTGAAACGTCACGTTCGTCAACCCGATAGCCTCGGCCACCGCCGTGGCCACCTTTATCTTCTTGCCGACGCGGTCAATGAGATGAAACCGGCAATCGGGCCACATAATAGCCAACGGTATGCCCGGGAAACCGCCGCCGGTGCCGATGTCCATCAATCGCGTACCCTCTACCGGCGTCATGAATCGGGCAATCGCCAGCGAGTGAAGAACATGGTGCAGATAGAGGTTGTCAATATCCTTGCGCGAGATGACATTTATTTTTTCGTTCCAGTCGCGGTATAGGTCGCCCAATGCTTCAAATTGAGAGCGTTGACGTTCGGTAAGTTCGGGAAAATATTTTAGGATTTCTTCCATGTTTAGAACAGTTTGCGTGGCTTGGTTGCCTGAAATTCTTTAAGATACAACGGTGTCGAGTAGGCAAGGTCGATAAACTGACGGCGCGCAAAATCTCGCTCGGCCAACGCGAGCATATCAACTGCCGTCGGCACCACATCGGGAATGAAAACGGCGTTTGGCGACGTTATAATTTCGCGGGTCTTAGCGCTACCGTTGCCAAAGAACAGCACCTTTCCGCGCTCCAGAAACTCGCTGTAACTTTCGCCATCGATAATCATGGGCGTCGGTGCAAGCAATTGATTTAGAGCCATATCATAGACGGCAGTGTATACCTCCATGCGACGCGCGTCAATCATCGGCGCAAAAAGTTCGTTGCACTCAATCTCGGGGCTAAACATCACCTTAACAGCCATCAACTCGAGCGTATTAACGCCAATCAGCGGAACATCAAGCGAGAACGCCAACCCTTTGGCCTCGCTAAGCCCAATTCTGAGGCCGGTATAACTGCCCGGGCCGGTGGTCACGGCGACCGCATCAAGACTCATCTCATGGCGTCGCAAATGGTCGAGACAACCTTTTATCATATCACTCAGCAACGCCGCGTGATTATGATACTCAAAATCTTCAAAATGTTCCAAGACCATACCCTCGGCAGTCAGCGCTGCCGAGCATGAGTCGGTCGAAGTATCGATATTAAGTATTACAGCCATTGTAAATCCTTTTTTCATCGCAAAATTACCAAAATTTTGCAAAAAATCGCTATCTTTGCACTAATTTAAAAGAATGTCAGAATGCTTTTATCAATGACCGGATTTGGCAAGCACACGCTTGAGGCTTGTCACAAGAAAATTACAATAGAAGTTAAGTCGTTAAATTCCAAGCAACTTGACATGTCGTCAAGGTTGCCGAGCAACTATCGCGAGCTTGAGCCCGAAATTAGGAACGTTGTGTCGCGCCGTCTTGAGCGCGGCAAGATTGACGTGACCATCTCGGTTGACAATCTTGGCGGAGAGGCTCCCGCAGTGATTAACATCGCTGCCATGAAAGAATATAAGTCACAGATTGAACAGATGGCGCGTGAACTTGCCATCCCCACTCCCGTCGACTGGTATCACGTTCTGCTCCGCCTCCCCGACGTTGTCAAATGTGACGCGTCGGCCGCGCTGTCGGTTGAAGAAAAAGCCGCCGTAATCGATTGCCTCAACAAAGCCATCGACGGTCTGGTAGAACATCGCCGCGCCGAGGGCGAGCGCCTTGAAAGTTTCTTTGCAACACGCATTAACGCCATCGCCGATATGCTCACTGAGGTGCCCAAATATGAAAACGAGCGTATCGTCACAATCCGCACTCGTCTCGAAGAGGGCCTGTCAAAACTCTCCGGTATCGAATATGACCGCAACCGCCTCGAGCAGGAATTGATTTTCTATATCGAGAAACTCGACATCAACGAAGAAAAACAGCGCCTCGCCCAGCACCTCGCTTACTTCATCGAGACGATGAACGGTGCGCCCGGTCAGGGCAAGAAACTCGGCTTTATTTCCCAAGAGATGGGCCGCGAAATCAACACTCTCGGCTCTAAGAGCAACCACGCGCTTTTGCAACAACTCGTCGTCAGAATGAAAGACGAACTCGAGCAAATAAAGGAGCAGGTGCTTAACGTGATGTAATTATGAAAAAAGGCTCTGTCATAATAATCTCGGCACCATCGGGTTGCGGTAAGTCAACGATAATCAGCGCATTGATGAAGCGCGGCGACCTTGACCTCCACTTTTCGGTGTCGGCCACAAACCGCCGTCCGCGCGAAGGCGAGGTCCATGGTGTCAATTACTTCTTCCTTGAAACAGACCATTTTAAGCAACTAATTGACGATGACCGGTTTGTAGAGTGGGAAGAAGTTTATCCGGGCCGATATTACGGCACGCTGAAAAGCGAAATTGAGCGCATAGTCGGCGAAGGGCACAATGTCATTTTGGATATTGACGTCAAAGGTGGCGTGAACGTCAAGAAGTTGATGGCCGACCGCGCCATCAGTATCTTTATCATGCCCCCGTCGGTCGACACGTTGCGCTGTCGCCTGCAAGGTCGCGCGACCGATTCGTCCGAGGAAATCGACCGCCGCGTCGCCAAGGCCGAGACTGAAATTGGTTTTGCTCCGCAGTTTGACCACACGGTTGTCAACGACCGTCTCGACGAGGCTGTTGACCGCGTTCACTCCCTGATTAGCGACTTTGTCAAATAATTGCCCGATGGACCAGAAAGCATCTACCCTACCCCAAACCATCGGCATCCTTGGCGGCTCCTATAACCCGGTCCACATCGGGCACTTGATGCTCGCAAGTTACCTGACGCAATTCACTAACCTACAGTCGGTTTGGTTGACACTCTCGCCCCTTAATCCGCTAAAAGCCGACTCGACCGAACTCATCCCCGACGTCGAGCGCCTAAAAATGCTGACAATCGCTACAAAGGATGCTGTCGGTATCGAAACGTGTGACATCGAACTGTCGATGCCGCGCCCGAGTTATACTATAAATACCCTCGACTTCCTTAAGCGACGCTACCCTCGCCGTCGCTTCAAACTGATAATCGGCAGCGACAACTGGAAAGTCTTCGACCGGTGGCGCGACCATGAGCGCATCCTTGAAGAATATGGTGTAATTGTCTATCCGCGACCCGGTTACCCGATGCCCGATATCTATGAAGATGGAGTTGATGTTGTCGACGCGCCAATGTTCAACATCTCAAGCACATTTGTGCGCCGGGCCATCGCCAAGGGATATGATATGAACTACTTCCTGCCCCGCGGGGTTTATGATTATATCAAAGAGAAAGGATTATATGGATACATCAATAAAGATGAATGAAGATATGATGGATGAAGCGCGCTTGACACCGGGACAGCTCTCGTTTATCGCGTTAGCCAACGAATATTGCCAGGCAATTGAAACCGCCGGACAAACCGACCGCGAGGACTTTGTGTCATCGATGCTGAGACTTTTGCCGCGCCTCTATATCGTTGCAACCGACTTGCCGCCGGCTACCGGCATGGAAGAGGATGGATATGTCGACAACTATCTCGACGAGGACACTTATAACATTGCCCGCGAGCAAATCAGCAACATCCTTGGAATGGACGACACCTATCTCGAAGTATTTGAGGAAGATATGAAGTATTCCGATACACCCATCGGCGCATCGATATCAGAGGGGCTTTGTGACATCTTTCAGTCGCTTTACAATTTCCTAAGCACGGTTAAGGATGCGCCCGTTGACTTGATTCTCGGCACGCTTGTCGCCCAAAAGGAGGATTTTGAGCACTATTGGAGCCAAATTCTTTGCAACAATCTGCGAGCGCTCAACGCCTTGCGATATAACGACTGAGTGCGGGGTTAGAGCCCGGCATCGTCGGTGGGGGTGTAAAATGGGTCAATTTTTGAAATATCCGGAGCAACGCCCGTGTCAATAGCCGTTTTAAAGGTGGAGATTAACTCATCAAGGCGCCGAGTTATATATTGGTCTCTCATCTCAGCCTCTACCGGTATCAGGTAGCGGTTGCTATATGGTCTCGCTTGCACTATAATCATCCACGTCTCGCGCGCAGCATCCAAGGCCTTTGATGCACCACCGATTCTGAATACCGACAGCACATAAGCGATATGCACTATCGGTGAAAAAATCGCACCTGAAACCTCTCCGTATTTCTTAATCACACGCATGTAGCGGCCGCCTTTGTAGAGACTGTAATACATTGTGTCATAGAATGATGGCGATTTGGTCACATCAAATGTCTCAAGGTCATATTGGTCAAGAATAAACCCGACAACATCATCGGCACCTATACTCGAAAATTCATCGGCCCATATCAAAAAATGGGTTTCGCCGGCCTCTGCATTTTCTCGTATATATTGTTTGATATATGGCAACGATGCTTCATTATCAATTTGGGCGAGCATGGTTACCGGCTCTTGTGGCAAGACCGACTGAGTGTCAAGAAAATCGGTCAATATTTTGACTGCTTTCTTGGGATCGTCGTCATAACTTGCGGCGAGCAGGCAGGCAGTGTGGGGAGTACTGACATTGGGGTCAAGATACAGGTTACCAATCAGTTGACGTCCTTCGCGATATTCGCCCCTCATCAGTAGCGCCGCGCCTTTCAACAGCGCCGCACGCCGACTTTCGGCATTTATGGCAAGCGCAAAATCGGCTCCCGTGACGGTCTTTTCAAAGTCGACCATGCGATAGGCAATCTCGGCATAAAGTTCCCAGAACTCTGCCTTCATAGGCTCGAGGTCAACGAGTTCTTCAACCATTTCCATCGCCTTGACATAATCAAAGTCATCAGAAAGATTCATTGCCAACTCATAGTAGAGAGTCGGGAGATACTCAATCTTTTCCTTGATAGTGTCGAGGCGACGCAACAGCCAA
>JAFLTK010000180.1 GCA_022511505.1 Muribaculaceae bacterium | reverse complement strand
GGGGATGTTGCGCAGCGAGTCGGCGAGTTGGCGGGCAACCGAGTCGGTGACGTTGAAGTCATAACCATAGATTTCAAAGTCGACGGTCGACTGTCCGCCCATGCCTGCGCCCATACCGCCAACGTTGACCTGCGCCTTCTTGAACTCGGGATAGCGCTTGAGGTCCTGACGCATCAGGTTGGCAATCTCGACGATACCGCGGTCGCGGTCGCCGGGGTCAGTAAGGCGCACGTTCATCGACACAATGTGGCTACCATTGTCGCTCAGCGAGGCGAAAGTATTGTCGCTCGACGCCTGTCCGGTGGTAAAGTTGAGCACCTTTATCTCGGGGTACTTCTCGCGCCACTCGGCGGCGAGGCGCTGGGTGACTTCACGCGATATTTCAACGCGGGTGCCGATGGGAAGTTCGAGCGAAACGCGCAGGCGGCCGTCGTCGGCCGTCGGGAAGAACTCGGTACCAACCGAGCGCATCAGGAACAGCGAGCCGAAGAAGATGGCGAGACAGATGACAACGGTCAGCAACTTGTGGGTGACAACATAGCCGAGCAGACGACCGTAACCGCGGTCAAAGGCGTCGAGGGCGCGGTTGATGGGAGTGAAGAAGATGGTGTAAAGTTTGCCGTGGCGATTGTTGAGGCGAAGCAACTGTGAGCAGAGCATCGGGGTCAGCGACAGCGCGCAGATGGTCGAGATAATCATCATAATTGTCACCATCCATCCAAGCTGACGGAACAACACGCCGGTCATACCGGTCACGAGCGTCAGCGGGAAGAACACCGCGATAAGAGTCAGCGTCGAGGCGATAACCGAGATAGCAACCTCGTTGGTGCCGTGGACGGCAGCCTGCTTGGGGTCGGCGCCGCGCTCTATGTGGGTAGTGACATTCTCAAGCACCACAATGGCGTCGTCGACCACCATACCGATTGAAATCGATAGCGCCGAGAGCGACACGATGTTGAGCGAATTGCCGGTAATCGCCAGATAGATAAACGAGGCGATGAGCGAGATGGGAATAGTGATGACGATAATCATCGTCGCGCGCCAGCGGCCAAGGAATGTGAACACCACGATGACCACAAACAGCAACGCGTAGAGGACGGTCTCTACGAGCGAGTTGATGGTGTTACGGATATTGTCGGATGTATCGGCAATGATACCTATCTTGACGTCGGAGGGGAGTCGTTTTTCAAGCGAGGGGAGCATTTTTAGCACCTTGTTGGAAATCTCGACCGAGTTGGCGCCCGATTGCTTCTGGATGACAATCATGGCACCTCGCTTGCCGTCGTTGTAGGTCTCCTGGGCGCGTTCTTCGAGCGAGTCGTCGATGGTGGCGACGTCGCGCAAGTAGACATTGCTGCCGTTGTAGGAGCCGACGACGATGCTGCCCATCTGCTCTGAGGCGGTAAACTCGCCTTGCACGCGCAGGGCGTAGGTGTCGGAACCTACGTCAAACGAGCCGCCGGGGATGTTGAGGTTCTCGGCAGCGATAAGACCCGAGATTGTCTCGACCGAGAGCCCGTAGGCTTCGAGCTTCTGCGGGTCGACATAGACGTGGATTTCGCGCTTGGGCGCACCCGAGATTGACACCGAGCCGACGCCCGAGATGCGCGCCAGAGGGTTGGCAATCGCGTCGTCGAGAATTTTGTAGAGGCCCGGCATCGACTCGTCGGCCTGAACAGAGAGCAACAGGATGGGAATCATGTCGCTTGAGAACTTGAAGATGATGGGGTTCTCGGCATTGTCGGGGAGCATACTTTTGACCATGTCGAGTTTATCGCGCACATCGTTGGTCAACACGTCGATATCCTCGCCATATTCAAACTCGAGGGTGATGACCGAGATGTTTTCGCGCGACTTTGACGAGATGTGCTTGAGGTCACTGACGGCATTGAGCGCGTTCTCGAGCGGGCGGGTAACGTTTTGCTCAATATCTTGGGCCGACGCTCCCGCATAACTTGTCATGACCATGATGGTGTTGGTCTCGACGTCGGGATAAAGGTCGATGGGAAGTGTGCTCAACGAGAAGAGGCCGAGGATGGCGACCGCCACAAAGCAGAGGGCGGTCATTACCGGGCGCTTGACAGCACTTGAATATAAACTCATTGGGTGATTGTTTCGGGGAGTTAAGGTTTAGGTTTTTGTGTTGTTGGTGTTTTTATTGTTGTTATTGTTGTTGCTGTTTTGGGTGTTTTTTTGGTGTTTTTAGTTGACATCAATAACAACATCAACAACATCAACAACAGTTGTTACTTTTGGCGGGCGTCGACCTTGATGCCGTTGGCGAGGCGGGTTTGACCGGTGATGACAACAAGGTTGCCGTCGTCAACGCCTTCGAGAACCTCGTATGAGTTGTCGACTCGCTGACCGAGGACAACGCGGTTGAAACTAACCGTTTTGGTTGCCGGGTCATAGACATAAACATAGCGGTTGGCCGAGCCGGTCTGCTTGACAACGGCACGGTCGGGCACAACGACGTGGTCGGCCTCGCCAAAATTGAACTCGACGCGGGCAAACATTCCGGGAACGATGCGGTTGTTGGGGTTGGCAATGGTGACCTCGACGGTAAACGAGCGGGTGGCGGGGTCGATGGTGGGATGAATGAGGTGGACGGTGCCTGTAAAATGCTCGTCGGGATAGGTGTCGAGGGTGACATCGGCTTTCATGCCCATTTTAACCTTTGAAAACTCGCTTTCTGAGATGCCAAGCACAACCTTGACCGGATTGGTTTGCTCGATAGTCAGAATGGGGAGCGCGCCGGTCATGTCGCCCGGGTCATAGTTGCGAGCCGTGACGACACCCGAGATGGGTGAAGTTAAGATGGTGTTTTCGAGCACGTTGTCATACTGGCGCTGGGCGGCGTCGAGTTCGGTTTTCACCTGGTCGACAGCCTGCTGAGTGCCACCGCCAATTTCAAGCAACTTAAGGGCGCGCTGATACTCGCGGCGAGTGTTTTCGAGTCGCACTTTCAACTGCTCTATGTTTACATCGTCGAGCACAACCACTTTCTGGCCGGCGGCAACATGGGCGCCGACGTCAACGAGGATGTTTTTGATGCGGTTGGGGGTAGATGAGGTAATGTTGTTGGTCTTAAATGCCTCGATAGTAGCGGTGTAGTCGCCAATCTGGGGCACCATGCGCGAGTGGACTTGCTCGATGTCGACAATCGGAGCCTCCTCAACGGCGGTGGAGTCGGCGCCCGACGCTGCTTTGTCGCTCGAACCACACGATGAAAGTGACAGCAAAGCGGCTGTCAGCGCTATCAGGGGGAGATGTTTGTGTTGCATTGGAATGGATGATATATAGATTGGTGTTAATCGATTAATTACGCGGCATATAAGGCTCGACGTCAAACGTTCCGAGTAACTGCTCGAGGTTGACGGTGGCGATGATGTAGTCATAGATGGCCTGGACACGCGAGAGGCGGGCGGTTGTCAGCGATAACTCGGCATCGCGCAAATCGAGGTAGGATGCGGCGCCGATTGCAAAACTTTGGGACACGATTTCGTGGGCCATTGAGGCTTGTGTCACGGTCTCGTTGCAAGAGGCTATCTGCTTGAGATTCAGGTCAATATTATCGTATGCAACGTTGACCTGGGTATTGATGGAGTTAACCAGATTGTCGCGCTGCCACTTCATTTCGTTGACCTGAATTTGGGCCTGTTTGATGCGGTTATAGCGCTGTCCACCCTCAAAAATGGGAATATTAAGCGAGAGGCCGATGACCGAATAAGGAGTCCAGCGGAAGTTGCGCAAGGGGTTGCCATTGCTCGACGACGTCCAGTTGTAGGACGCGCTGAGAGCAAGCGTCGGGTACCATGCCATTTGCTGCACTTTCAGTGTGTTTTGGAGCAGGCGGGTGCTTAGTTCGAGTTGGCGCAAATCAGAGTTGGCCGAGATGTCAAACGTGGGGTCAAGGGATGCCTTGACTCGGTCGATATCTATATCGGCAAGCGTTCCAACGGGTTCAAAATCAATGTATTCGCCGATACCCATCAGCAGGAGCAACTGCAAGCGCGCCTGCTTGATGGCAATCTCGGCGCGGGTCAGTTCGGGCTCGATGTTTGACACGGCGACATTAGCGCGGAGCACGTCGTAGCGCGAAGCCGTTCCAACTTCAAACTGTTTCTGATATATTCCGGCAGTAAAGCGCGCCATGTCAAGGTTTTGCATGACGACCTCGCGAGAGTCGCGCGCGAGCATCAGCGTGTAATAGGCTGTTTTGATCTGGGTGACAAGCGAGCGGCGCGAGGCGCGTGCAGTCTCGATGCTTTGCAGAATCTGGGTGTCACTGAGGTCGATGGCTTTCCACAATTGGGGAGCAATGATTGGCAGAGACGCCTGGAAACCAACTTGATAACTGTTGTCGAGACCCATCTTGATACCCTGGCTGTTGCCGCCGCCCTTTGACGACGAGGCGCGCGTTCCGGCATCGGGGTCGGTCTCGTCGCCACCGGTTGCACCGCCAAGGCCGGGGAAATTGTCCATGTTCATGTAGGCAACCTGCTTTTCAATCATGCGGCTGTAGACGCCGGCAAAACTGATGTTGGGCAGCAATTGTCCTATCGTCTCCTTGCGCGACAGGTCGAGGCGCGTGATTTCCATGTCGGCCACCTTGATGGTGGGGTTGGTGCCGAGTGCAATCTCGATACACTGGTCGAGTGTAAGCACGGCGGTGCTGTCGGCAGGTGCGGCAAAAGCGGTGGGCGCGACAAGCGCCGTCGCGAGTGCGACAACTGCCGATATCAATATTCTTCTTATTCTCATCTGATAATGATTTGTTTACTTATTTCTTTGAAAGCGCTTCGAGATATCGTAAGTTCAATCTATGCTTTAAACTATAACCTCAACTTTAGTTAACAATTATATAGCCGGCGTCGGCGAGGCGTTCTTTAAGCTCAGCGATGTGCTCAAGGTTGCGCGTTTCGAGTTCGATTCTGAGGACACACGAGTTGATGGGCAACTGAGAGACGTTGCGCTGGTGGACAACCGAGATGATGTTGGCGCCCGATTTGCCGATGATTGAGCAGACGTTGGCGAGCTGGCCGGGGCGGTCGCTGAGGTCGATGGAAAGCGACGTGTTGCGTCCGCTCTTGACAAGGCCGCGAGTGATGACGCGATTGAGCGAAGTGACATCGATATTGCCGCCCGAGACGAGGCAAACGGTCTTTTTCCCCTTGATAGGCACCTTGTTAAACATAGCGGCGGCAACGGCCACGGCACCGGCACCCTCGGCCACGAGTTTCTGCTGCTCGATGAGTGCCAAGATTGCGGCGGCAATCTCGTCGTCGCTGACAGTCACAATCTCGTCGACATATTGTCGACAAAGCTCAAAGGTGTTGACGCCCGGCTCCTTGACGGCGATACCGTCGGCAATAGTTGAGACGGCGTCGAGATGGACGCGCGTACCCTCGTGGAGCGACTCGACCATCGACGGCGCTCCCGAGGCTTGAACGCCATAAACCTTGATGGCGGGATTCAATTGCTTCAGCGCAAACGCCATGCCGGCAATCAGTCCTCCCCCACCTATTGGGACGATAACAGCCTCAACATCAGGCATCTCCTCGATGATTTCGAGCGCGATTGTGCCCTGACCGGCGATGACGCGCAAGTCATCAAAGGGGTGTATCATCGTGTAACCGTGCTCGTGTTGCAACTCGATGGCTCGCTGATAGGCGTCGTCATAGACACCCGGCACGAGGCACACCTCGGCGCCGAGCGCTTTGGTTGCCTCAACCTTGGAAATAGGCGCTCCGGCCGGGAGGCATATCAGCGACTTGATGCCGTTGGAAGTCGCGCCAAACGCTACCCCCTGAGCATGATTGCCGGCCGAGCATGCGATAACGCCGCGAGATTTCTCTTCGTCGGTCAGACACGAAATTTTATAATAGGCGCCTCTTAGTTTAAAGGACCCTGTGTATTGTAGATTTTCGGGCTTCAGATATATCTCGGCCTCGGGATTCAGTTTGCTGACACTAATCAGCCGCGGATGGCGAACGACATCCTTCAACACCCGCGCTGCGTCATAAATATCGCTTATTTCGAGTTGATGTGCCACTATTCTGTTCTATTAAATATTCAACTTCCTAAATATTCAAAGGTTTATAAGTTTAAAAGTCATGTTGACACAACAATAAACTCTAAACTTTAAACTCCAAACTTTAAGTCGAGCTTGCGAGACTTAAATT
>JAFLTK010000179.1 GCA_022511505.1 Muribaculaceae bacterium | reverse complement strand
CAATACATTTTGATACTCGTTCAAAATCTCCTGATTCACTATTGGAATGATGGTTCCCTCAACCACTTTGTCAATGATGATAGAAGGATTTGACTTGCCTTTACCAGAAAAGAAGTTGGAGACTAAGACATTGGTGTCTATAACGGCATAAATCTTATCTTGACGTTTCATTTCGGACCTGTGCTATAAAGTCATTAATCTCATCTAAAGTCATTTCCGGGTAGCCACGATCGGCTACAACTTGTCTCATTTCCTCGAGAGCCTTCATGCCATCTTTTCTGATTTTGGTTAGACTTTTTGCTTCTATTTCAAAAGGGATTTTTCTTTCGCGAACCACTGCCTTCATGAAAATCTGAATGGCTGATGTTGTTGTCAGGCCAAACTCCTCACACAAATCACAGAACTTTTCTTTTAAAGATTTATCTACACGGATGGAAATATTAGCTTGTTGCATAGTTTATAAATTTATTGGTTTTGTATTGCAAAGTTAATGCAAAATCCTCAATTATGCAATACATTCCTCCAAAAACTTATAAATCGTAAACTGGTAATCTTCGCTCGTAGAGCGAGATTAGAGGTATCCGAAGCCGCTTTCTTTTAGGAGGCGGGGGTCGGTCATTTTTTCGGCGTAAGATTGGCCGAGGGTCAGGGCAAGCGATTGCGCGAGACTCTTTGCCGCCAATATATTGCGGGTATCCCAGACGAGGAATTCAGACGAGACACGGATTGTGAAAGCATTTGTAGTCTCGCCGGCACCGATGCGCACTGCAACGTTTTTAGGCCCGACAGGACGCAGTTCGTTTAGGTCGGCGGTGATGCCGGTCTCTTCTTTAAGGTCGGTGGTCACCATATTCCACAGGCGGTTGAAAGCTTCGGCATCAGTCACGGTGCTCTCCCGTCCCGTCTTGGCGTTGGCTTTGGTCAGGAAGTGGAGTTCGTTTTCTTTCTTGCTCTCGCTGGAGATGATGAAAACGGTCCATCGGTCCTCTCCCGAAGACAAACGCTTTAAGTCGGCGAGATATTGCTTTAAGTGCTCGTTTTTGTTCTCGTCATTGATGATATAATAACTCGTTGGGTCATCGACGTCGGGCTCCACCTCCTTGCTGATGTAGTTGAAGCCGCCGATGAGAGCGAGATAAAAGGCGAAGTTGCCGGCCCCGGCCTCGCTGACGCCTGTCGGACAGACGATGGTGATGTCAGAACGGCGGTCGATGCAGCAACCGTAGGGGGTATTGTATGGAAACATCTCCACGACAAGTTGGTCCAGAGCGTGAGTGCCGTTTACTTCGGCCGTGGCGAGATTGCGCAGACGGAAGGGCGGATTATATTCCACGGCATCCACCACATCGTTTTGAGTCATGTTTTTTAGAGCCTGGAGTGTGCCGAGCGAGATATAGCGGGGAACGACCTTATACATTGTCTTGGAGTCCTGCTTGCGTCGGAAAGCCTTTTTGAGACGTTCGCCGACGTCGACAAGGTGTTGCTTGCGGATTTCGTCGTCGATGGCGTTGTTGAAAGCGCCGCCGATGATACCGGCGGGAACGGCAAACAGCAGGATGCTGATAATGCCAATCAAGGTTGCCATCCAGCGACCGGTGACTGTGACAGGTGCAATATCCGAGAACTCGCCCGGGTCGTCGATATAGCGGGTGAAAGCCCACGTAAGAGAATCCCAGTAGCTGTACTGCTCCTCGTGAGCGTCATATTCGGCAATGAAGAAGATGGTGGCGAGAACGAGAGTGAGCACGATGAGCACCTGAACAGACACCCACATCGACTGCCGCGAGTCTTTTATCGCCTCCCAAAGTAATTTAAAAGAATTTGTCTTAGACATAGAAAACTGTTATCTAATTGTCTTATATCTATTCACTATTCACTAACCAACTCCCAGCCTTTCTTGACGCCGGAGGCGATTTCGGCCTCAAAGAGGGCGCGGGCTTGCGCCTCGTCATTAGTGTAAAGCATGTCGCGCTTTATCATCTCCTTGCGGCCGCTGCTGAAGTCGGTGTGGTAGATTACGTAGGCGGGGAAACGGCCTGATTGCTCTTTGTTGGTCTTCCAAAGCAGGAATTTATGGAGCATCACCTTTGTGCCTGAAACTTTTTTATAGACCTTGCGCTCAAGAAGGGTGCTGTTTTCGAGTTTCACATTGCCTCCCTCGGGTTCCTCGAAGGGAGTGATGTCGCTCAACTGACTTACGCGCACATCGGTGGCATTAGGCTTTTTATCTGTGCGTTCACGAACGACCACAGTGTTGATGGCGCTGACACCGGGGGTGTTGCCTTCCATGAGCCAACCTTTTTCGTCGTCAAAGCGCAGAAGCGGGTTCATGCGGATTTTGTCGTCATTGCCCTTGGCGACAAGTTCGACAGTGGTGATTTCAAACACAAGTTCCGGGCGAACCATCTGATAGGCGATACCTCGGTTGTCGCTCATGACATATTGTGACTCGACGTGCAATTTCGCTAATCGGTCGGCCACTTCCGCGCGCTGCTCGTCGGTCATGCCGGTCGAGCCCTCCACAAATTCCTGAAAAAGGCCGTCCTCGCGCACCATTGCGAACATCATGCTGCGGATGCCGCGCTCGGTAGTGGTGTAGCCTATTACGGCGGCGTCGAGTGTGTGGCGAGGCTTGATTTTCCAGACCACCGAGCCCTCGGTGTGCACAACCAAGCCTTCGGCACCTTGGCCCTTGACCCATTTGTCGTAAACCTCCACGAGCTCGGATACATTGGCAACCGGCACCATTTCGACGGGCTTCACCTTCTCTTCCTTGAAGATGTCGGTGAGGCGTTTATGGGTCGCGGCATAACTGTCGGCATCCCATGGTTTACCGTCAATCTCGACGATGTCAAACGGAGCAAGAGCGAGAGCGTCCTTCAATGAACTATCGGCGAGGGCGCGGGCAACGTCGCTGTGGCGCGGGCGCCCGTCGGCACACGGTACATATAGTTCGGCCGCAATCACGGCTTGTTTTACGCCCGCTTTCTTCAATGAATCGGTAAAGATGTCGATACATTTCAGTTCCTTGGCTTTCTCCTTGCCGTTGCTGTTGAGAAGGATGGTGGACTTGCCGTCATAGAAGGCAATCTGAAGATGGCCGTCAATCTTGCGGGTGGCAAACATGTTTTCGCCGCCTATTCTCGTCTTTATATTGTCGCCCTCAACAAGAGCAAATTTGTTGGCAATATTTTTCTTGTAGTCTATAGCTTTCTTTATCATATCTATTCACTATAATGATTTGAGTTCAAGGTTTGTCAAACGAAGGATAAGGACATATTTGTCGCCGTTGACGCGGCCTTCGAGGAAAGCGCGGTAGGGAGTGCCTCCGTTGACCATCACGAGCGGCGCCACGCCTTTCGGGCCGGCGCCAACGAGCATCATCGAGTCGGCGTCGGCAAGTTTCTTGGCCATATCAAAAAGAAAATCGTAGGTCAGAGAGTTGATGTGCTGAATCTGATAACTTTTCTTGAAAACGAACATGCGCAGGGCCTGTTTGCGCGGGATGAGTTTGCCCGTCCATCGCAGAGGCACGTCATTGAGGGCGATGTTGGCCTCGGTGGTCTGCTCGGGGCGAACCTCCTTCTCGGTGCCGTCGGGCAGGTAAATATGTTCGCTGAGAGTAACACCGTATGCAACCTTGCCTTCGGGAGTGAGATAGACACGTTTGATACCTTCAATCTTCTTGCCAAACTGCTCCATGTCGATTTCGGGGTCGCCGGCAATCAGGGCATCGGCAAGGCCGTCGGCAAATCGGGAGATGAGCGAGCCGTCGGCAGTGGCGAGTGTGGTCCTTACTCTACGTTCGCTTTTGGCTCTACGGCCGTCGGCTGTCTTGAATATTGGGGAAGGGCGGTGAAATGTCGAGCCGAACGCTACTTCGGCGTTACGTTTAGCGTCGTTGGATATATTTATTTTTCTCATTTTAAAGGGTATAGGGTAAAGGGTATAGGGTAGAGGGTAAAGGGTAAAGGGTAAAGGGTATAGGATTAATTGGAGGATTGTTCTATGAAAGATCTGCGGAGGCCACTAAGCATTTTAGCTATTTCCATAAATTGCGGTTTTAAAGTCTGAAATTCAATGTCATCTATGTATTTTAATTCAACAGCAATCTCAAGTTGGCAATACGCTTCCATTAGAGACCCATAAGAAATTTCAATAAAATGAGCCCTTTCTTTCTTCGATATTCTGCCACTTTGTTCAGCGATATTAGATGGAACCGAAACGATAGAACGTTGAATTTGGCTACACAAACCGTATTTCTCAGTATTGGGAAATTTCTCTAAAAGATTGTATACATCTCTCACCAATTTCTTTGAGAATTGATAGGCTGTAAGTTTTTCAAATGAGAATTGATACATAATTTCTTTTTAGATTAGAAGAAGTATAGAGTATAGTCGGTCGGGCTTATATACCCTTAGAAGAAAGTTCGTCGGGCTTCTATACCCTGTCGTTGTTTCTTAGAAGAAAGTTCGTCGGGCTTCTATACCCTTTACCCTATACCCTCTCCTCTTTAATTAAAACATACTGAAGTCGAGTTCATCGATAGATTCATCTTCCGGTTCTTCGATTTCGTCGATGACGGTTTCTTCGGCAAGCCCTACGGGGATGAATTCCTGTGCGTCGCCGGCAAAGAGGAACAGTCCGGCGGGAGTTGCAACGAGGTAGCCGTCATTGTGGTTGGTGCCACCGCGATAACTGAATTCAAACTTATAGATGTCGGTGCCGAGCGCCGCCGCGAGTTCGTCGTTGACAAGTTGATAGACCGATTCCCAGTCGTTGTCAAGAAACTCGTCAATCGTAGCCTTGACGGTCAATTCTATCGGGGCATCAAACGCCGAGGGCAGAATAGGGAGGACGTTCTCGCCTGCTTCATCGTAGGCGGTCAGTTCTCCTTTTTCCAACCAGCGACCATCTTCAGAGACCGAGCCTTGTTTCAGGCCACCCGAAGGGATGATGAGCACATCGTCAGGCGAAAGATAGGCCGACACACACACGTCGCCGTTGCGGTCGGTAGCGACTGTATCGGTCCAGCCATAAATCTTCTTTCGCTCAATTTTAACAGGGGCTGCCGAAAAATCCTTTCCTGCAAACTTGAAAATTAGTTCTTTTGCCATATTAATTTTGTAGGGACGCACGGCCCGTGCGTCCATCTTAATTTGTTATGTTATTAAAACAATCTGATTCCCAACGATAAACATTGTTGTCAATATATTCGGATATCCTATTCCCGTCATGAACGCCACGAATAATGTGATCATGGTATCTCTTTTGCCAGCCAAATTCGATATTATTCTTACGCGCATAAAGTGTAACGGCTCGTTTAAAACCGCCTACAACAACCGACAGCGCCGTTCGTTCCTTAGGCATTTGCGTCCCGGTTTCAGATATGCCAATTATTGCATGGATATGATTGGGCATCACAACATACTGAACTACCTCGGTATATGGATAGTGAGTCGTTATTTCATCCAATTGTTTCTTACAATACTCTCCGATTGGCGTCAAAATCATATTGTCGTCTTTGACTTCGCCAAAAAAATGTCTTTTGTCTTGAGTGCAGATTGTAATGAAATAACAACCACCCGAATAATCATGGAATTTGGCACGGGGCGATTTCCGTTCGTGGAAGTTCGAACCTTGGTGGACACGAGAATCGTGGTGGACGCACGGGCTTTGGTGGACACGCGAATCTTGGTGGACGCACGGGCCGTGCGTCCCTACCACGTGCGTCCCTACCGCGTGCGTCCTTACTGCGTGCGTCCCTACCGCGTGCGTCCCTACCGCGTGCGTCCCTACCGCGTGCGTCCCTACCGAGCGCGTCGCCACCCATTCTTGGGTGGGAGTCGTAAAGGTGTGTGGGTAGCGGATGCTGAGGGTTTGGACGGTGTGGAGGACAAAGGCGAGGCATTTTTGCAAGTCGGCGACGTTACAATATTCGTTGTCTTTGTGGGGATTGTAGTAGCCGCAGGGGATGTTGGCACAACTGACCCCGACGCCGCTCAGTGTCAAGGGCAGGATGTCGGTTGTTTTTCCCTCAGTGATTACATATCCGAATTTTTCAGCCTCGAGGGCTTTCTCAAATTCAGGTGAAGCACAGGGGACGCCTTTCAGAAGCGTGCGGATTTCCTCGCCGCCCTTGCAGTCGGGCTCGAGGATATAGAGAGAGTCGCTGAAAAACGACATATCGGCCCTGTTGCTGCCCCAGCAACCTTTTTCTTC
>JAFLTK010000228.1 GCA_022511505.1 Muribaculaceae bacterium | reverse complement strand
GAGGAGGTGGTAAAAGGTCGAGCGGGCGCGACCCCGGCGGTCGCGCCCTCTCGATTATTTAGAGTTTAAAAGGAGCGGTTTAGCGGATGATAACCTTGCTACCGTTGATGATGTAGATACCCTTTGACATCTTCTCAACGCGACGACCGTAAAGGTCATAGATTACATCCTTTTCCATAGTCGGAACTACGGTTACATTCTCAACACCGGTTGTCGGACCGTTGTTTTCGGCAACTGTCAGAACAGAAGCCTTCTTGATATCGTCGGTTGCTTTGAGATATGCGCTACCGGCGGGAAGTGTTTCACCCTGAACGCTGGGAACAAACTTGAAGCCCTCGAGAACGAACTTGTCGCCATTTTCCTCGTGGGTGATATCCTCAAGAGTACCTTGGAGCATGTTGCCGGGGAGCAGAGCAGCACGAGCAGGAGCGTTTTCAGCCTCGGTGGCAAACGGGATGCGGTAGGTGCGACCTACGCGACCGTGAACAATCACACCTTCTTCAGCCGGGATAGTGGTTTCAACTTTTGCCATAGTGAAGGTACCGGTGTATTCGTTATTTTCATTAGGTGTTTCAGATACAGTAACACCGGTGATAGTCCAAACGTCAAATGTAACTTCGCTTCCTTCAACCGGCTCATCGCCAACGAGTTCGGCGCCGTCGATATTAAGAGCCTTTGCCGAGCAAAGAGTAGCAAGACCCTGCTCACCGATAGTAACGTCTACATAATCGGCAACGGGAGCATCCTGCGGGTCGATAACGTCAACAGCGATAACAAACAATGACAATTCGCCGGCATTGGTAAATGTAAACTCGCTGACGCCTTCTTCACCGGGCTCACAGAGGTCATAGACACGGAGGTCGGGGTTGGCAAATCTATCTGTTACATTACTCCATGCGCCAAGAGTCTGTGCAGCATCCTTATCATATCCATAAGAAACACCGTTAACTTCTTTCCAACCGCTGACGCGAGAACCGGAAGCAGCGTTGATAATAGAGTAAAGATAAACGCGAGTTGCTAAAACGCCGTCGGGCATCACGAGTTTGTTCTGAGCGCCATTAGAGCCCTTTATTGTAGTACGCCCGTCGTTGATCAAAGAAATCTGAATCTTGTCATTACCGCCTGAAGCATAAGCCTTTGACGCATCACCAACGAGCACGAGCTTGTAACCGGGGGCCTCATTGTCGTCCTTACCTACGAGAGTGCTATAGCCATCTTCCTTTGTAGGAGCGTTAAACGCGCCATAACCCATAAAGACAGTGCGAGTCTTGTTGGTGTTGGGAGCCATACCCTTTACTTCAGCCTCGGTAGTCGCCGGTTCATTTTCGCCACGGCTTGCTTTAACATATATAGTTTTGGTTTCACCATCAGCGAGATTGAACGGACGGGTATATTCAGTCCAGTCAGATCCTTCATCAAAACGGTATTCAAGTTTAGTATTGAGGGTAGAGCAAGAGATACCAACAGCACCATTGAAAGTTGAAACAACGGGAGTTGCAATCTCAACAGATGTCAGCAAGCAAGGCTCAGTAGTTGCAACTTCCGAGTCAATAATATTCTCGCCGTTACCAATAGCGATTGCCTTAACAACAGTACCATCAGTTACAGTGAAGGGCTCTTTGTATTCGTTGCCTTCTTTAGCGCTGGGCACAGTTTTATCGGTAGTGTACATGACCTTTGTAGCCTTCTCGTCGGCAGTTATTGTTACTTCACCGGTTGCAGCATCAAAGGTAATCTCGGGCTTAGTAAGATAAACTTCGTCGGTTTCGATATAAGTGACAGATACATAGAAGATACCTATTTCAGAACTTCCGCGAGAGATAATATGAGTGCCAGGAACTACTTTTTCAAAAGTATAAACACCGGCATTAGTTGATCCTAAAGGATTATCTTCACGTTGCGTATAAGTGACATCATCAAATTTAATTGAATTAGCTAAATTTTTACTCTCACTCAAAGATTGAACAATTACAATGTTAGCAGCCTTTTCGGTAGTAAATGTCAGTGAAGTACTAGTGTCTAATTTTAAGCCGGCTGTACAATCTACACCATCATATGAGCCAGTGTATTTACCGTTATAATTAGGCTTATTTTCGGGATGATTTACCGTGAAATAGTTATCAACAGTTTGTTTAGCTTCAGCACCATCAACATACCACTTGATGACTTCAGACGGCTCGACGGGCTCGTCGCCACCTTCGTTTACAACGGTAGATTTGTAGTTGACAGTAACAGTCTTTTGGGTATCGCCGGCAGCGATAGTCAGAGTGGTAGCGCCTTCGGCATTAGCGGTAGGCTCATAGGTCAAGGTGACAGTAGTGCTTTCAACTTTACCGTCGGTAATAGTGATAGTCGCGGGATCTACGCTCAAGCCAGCAACCTCATCGGCAAGTGATACAGTTACAGCGTCGCCGGTCAAGTTCTCGCCCGAAACAGTAATAGTTTGAGTAGCCTTTGAACCACTTTCAGTAACAGTCAAATTTACCGTTGCGGGATCCACAGTCAACATAGGATCGTTCGAAGGCTCTTTAACCTCCTCCTCAACATAGTATTTGATACCGCAGAAGCCACCGGTAAAACCGCGACAAAAAAGGGTGTAGGTACCTTCTTTCAAATCCTCAACAGTTGCTAAATATCCATAGTCGCTATTTCCTGAAACATTTTCAGTGTTAAATTCACCTGGATAATCTGTTGTCTTACTGGTAGAATGATTGTATAGAGACACCTTTCGTGTATCACCCTCTTTGGATGGTGACGCTCCGACATAGTAAATAATCAACTTTTTAACAGTCTTATTGACGACCATCTCATAAGAAGTATGACCTTCCGCATTGGGAGTGCCTTTTACATTACTGCTTGAGGGATTTTCTTTAAGTCTAAAATTAGTAGCACTTTTACAGAAAAAATCAGAAGCGGTTCCATCATAGAATTTCTTTCCTGAGTTATTGCTTCCATTAGCTGTTGCTGCATAATTAGCAGTCAATTTTATATGTTTACCTGTTGTAGTCAACACTTCACCAGCCTTAGGTGCACCATTACTTGTACCATATACGATATATTCTACAAGTTCGGTCTTGGGCTCATCACCGGGTTCTTCGGTCTCGCCACCGCCGGTGCTACCACCTTCGGGGAGAAGAAACTCAGCACAGTAAAAGTTAGTGGTGTTAGTACCACTAGCTGCAGCAAAGAAGGAAACTACATATTCAATTTCTGGGTCTAGGTTATCTAATTTTACGATAAAACTACCGTTACTACCTGAACGAGTAAATGAAGCGTTTTGAGCAGAGCTTGCAAACTCACTTAATCCGCTTTTGTATTCTGTACAAGAAATAGTCATTCCACGCCCCGAAGAACTAGTCATTGCATGTCCGATAACACCGGTAATACCTTTTACATGCATGTGAATAACTTTCTTTTGTTCAGTGTAATTTGTTATACTATGATTCATTTGAATCATATTAACATTAGAAGCTGAAGAAATATTATCCGTTAATCCGTTTGGATTGCCTTTGGTGTCAGAAGTTGTATTTGTATAATTTGCCTTTTGTAAGCTGTAATCTGGAACAACAACCCAACTTGTTTCAGATTCTTCGGTGCCCGTGATATCTGCGGCATACACAATGTTATCACTCTTTGTGAATGTTTTAACCACTTTTGGTACATAATCAGCAGCTACTGCCGAGGCTGCTAAGCATACCAGTAGGGTTAAAAAAGTAAAAAGTTTTTTCATGTTTTTTATTGATTAATTGGTTGAAAATTTGCGATTTAAGGACGCGGAAATTCGTTGACGCGCGGCATGTCAAGCGACCGATTACTCGCCTGACACATCCTTCTCTGCCGCAAATTTACTCACTATTTGGCTATCTTCCAAATTTTTAACCAAAAAATTGACACGGTAGTCCCGCGCGGCCGTGACGAGGAGCTCCTGCTCCTCGTGGGGTATCAAATGCCGTGCCGACTTGCCGTGACACACGGTAGGGACGCGATACATCGCGTCCACGTGTCAATACACTGAACATCACCGGATTATGCGGACGCGACATGTCGCGTCCCTACGGCGGCGGCATTTGCTGATGAACGAGGAGGTGGACCTCCTCGTCACGTGGAGGGCAACGACATGTCGCGGCGGCGTTGGTATTTTCGGGGAATTTTGTAAATTTGCGGTCTAATATTATAAGAAATATGAGTGAATTGACAATATATCTTCAAGACCACGGGTTGCTTGGGCTGGTCATCGGGGCGTGTACGTTCCTGATTATCGGGCTCTTCCACCCTATCGTCATTAAGGCTGAGTATTATCTGGGCACGGGGTGCTGGTGGGGCTTCCTGCTGCTTGGCGTCGCGGCGGGCGCGGTGTCGTTTACGGTCAGCGACACGTTGCTGTCGACGGTAGCGGGCGTTGTCGGGTTCTCGGCGTTATGGTCTATAAAAGAGGTGTTTGAGCAGGAGCAACGCGTGGCCCGCGGATGGTTTCCGGCCAATCCTCGCCGACAGAAGACCCCCGGGTCAACCAACCGGCGCTAAAAGTTGTTAACAGAGTAACTCCACCTTTATCCCAACGATTTCCCAGAATGATAGAACGCATCATCATCATCGACAGTGTCGACCCGGTAAATTTCTATGGGGTCAACAACAGCAATATGTCGCTCATCAGAACGCTGTTCCCTAAACTGCGCATGGCGGCGCGGGGCTCGGTCATCAAGGTCATTGGCGACGACGCCGAGACGGCCGCTTTTGAGCGCAAAATCAAGCAATTGGAGGAGTATTGCAGCAAATACAACAAGTTGACCGAGGATGTCATTCTCGACATCGTTCGCGGCGACGGTCCGCGCGAGATTAAGCGCGACGACGTCATCATCTATGGCGTCAACGGCAAGCCCATCAGCGGTCGCACGCCCAATCAGCAACTCCTCGTCGAGACGTTCTCACGCAACGACCTGACCTTTGCCCTCGGCCCCGCCGGCACGGGCAAAACCTATATCGCCATCGCGCTGGCTGTCAAGGCGTTGAAAAACAAGGAAGTCCGCAAGATAATCCTGTCGCGCCCGGCGGTAGAGGCCGGCGAAAAACTCGGATTTCTCCCCGGCGACATGAAGGACAAAATCGACCCCTATCTGCAGCCGCTCTATGACGCGCTCGAGGATATGATTCCGGCGGTCAAACTCAAGGAATACATGGAAAGCAACGTCATTCAGATTGCACCGCTCGCGTTCATGCGCGGCCGAACGCTCAACGACGCCATCATCATCCTCGACGAGGCGCAAAACACTACTACCCACCAGATTAAGATGTTCCTGACGCGCCTTGGCATGAACGCCAAGATGATAATCACGGGCGACGTGACCCAGATTGACCTGCCGCGCTCAACGTCGTCGGGTCTGGTCATGGCGTTGAGGGTGCTCAAGGGCGTGCAAGGCATTGGCCGCGTGGAGTTTGGCAAGAAAGACATCGTTCGCCATCCGCTGGTTCAGCGCATCGTCGAGGCCTACGAGCGCCACGACAACGAGGCGCGCTCAGCCGTCGCCGACACTGCCTCCGACGCCGACTCCGACACTGCCGCCAGCGCCGGCATCGGTCACGCCGGTGGCGACGCGGTCGACGAGCCCGGCAACTGACGGCGGCTAAATTGTAATTTAATTTGGGTGGCTTTAATCAGCTCACTGACGAAATATTTGTTATCTTATGATAAAAGAACTAATTATCCGTGACTTCTTCTCCTTTAGGGGAGAGCACACAATCAAATTGAACCCCGGAGTTAACATCCTTGTGGGTATTAATGGCAGCGGGAAGACCTCTTTCTTAAATGCCATTACTTTGCTGTATGAGGGCATTGCCGGTGCCGGCTTAGCCCCGCTGTTCCGACAATGGGGAACATACAACGCCATTGTTAATGCCTGTGGCGAGCAAAAGCCCGATTGCTTCAGTTTAACGTATGTTTTTGATGCCGATGTTTTGAAGAAACTTGTCCCCGCTTCTCCTTTTAAAAAGGATGTATATTACAAGATAACGGTATTTCCTATCGGAGACGGTACAAGTTACTCCCTCTGTGAAACGCTTTATTCAGAGGATAACAAAGGGAAGAAAAAGAGGTTTATTTATCTGGAGTTTCATAATGGAGCCGGCCAAATCTCGGTTCGCACAGACGATGGTATCGCAGTGGAAAAATATGCTGCCGGCATGCTGTCAGCTCAGGAATTAGTACTTAGACAGATAACCGATCCACAACGATATTTGCCATCTTTCGTCGTTAGAGAGGCCATAAAGGCTGTCGCCGGGTATTCCAAGTTTAATTTTGACAAAGTGCGTCAGCCGGCCGAGGCCGATGATGTTAAACGGCTGACAGACACCGGCGAGAACTTAAGCCAGTTATTGAACAATCTACATAACAATCACACGTTCCGTTATGAGAAGATCATGGAATGTTTAAGTGACATAAATCCCAATTTCACAGGTATCGGTTATAACGTTTTTGGCAGTAGGTTGTATCTATCCCTTCGCGAGAAAAATTTGTCACATGCCATTGATGCCCTCCATATATCAGACGGCACATTGAAGTATATGCTTTTGTTGAGCATCTTTCTCAATCCAAACAGAGGCTCTCTTATTAATATTGATGAACCTGAATCGTGTCTGCATCCCGACATGATTCGCTCGGTAGCAAAGATGATGAAGAGCGCGGCCAAGACATCACAGATTATCGTGGCAACCCATTCAGCACTCTTGCTTAATGCGTTTGAACTTGATGACATACTGGTATTTGAGAAAAACGACCGAAACGAGACACAAATTAAACGCTACAGCGAGGACGATTTCAATAATCGTGAGGGCGAGTTGCTTCCGGGTCAGTTATGGTTGAACGGTGAGATTGGCGGCAAAAGATGGTAGTAAATGTATATGTAGAGGGTGGTGTAATCAACGGAAATGATGATGCCACTACTATCAATAATTCCGAAGCTTTACGTGAGGAACTAAACCGCTTTATGCGACGCGCTTTAAACCGTGATGACATCAGCATTGTAGTAAAGAAATGCTCAGGATATAAGGAGGCCGCCAAGCAGTTTATCAATGCTATTGATAATGAGGAAAGTTATTTATATGTAGATCTTGACCGTAGGCCTGAGTTAAGGGACGAATGGTTCAAAAGCCTTATGGATGATGGAATAGTGATGCCCTCTGACAAGGCAAACCATGTACACTTCTGGATACAGGAAATGGAGGCATGGTTTCTAAAACAACCTGAGGCCATTGAACTCTGGGCCGAGGACGAGAATCTATCACGTAAGCCCGGACAGAACCGCCCGCTAACTGAACATCCGTCTATCAAAGGCAAGGATATCGAGCACTTGCAACAAAAAGCTTCATTTTTGATGAGCGTAATTTTGCGACAAGTATTTGCTCCACAGGAGAAAGCAAAAAGGAGCTCATCAGGCAAGGTCCGCGATTTAAAATATGGCAAATTGCGGCATGCTCCCGGTATTATAGCACATCTGAACCCTACCGATCTAATGTGTAAAGACCGAGAGTTGAGAACTTTTACTGACAAGATAATTAGTGGCGACGAGGCGCGCTCAGCGGTCGCCGACGCCGGCATCGGTCACGCCGGTGGCGACGCGGTCGACGAGCCCGGCAACTGACCCCGGCAGCGGCATGACGGTGGCGGGGTAGGCAAAGTCGGCCTCGCGGTGCTTGTAGTCTTTCTTGATTTCGCGGTATTCGTCGACGGTCAGGTATTCGATTTCGACGGGGTAAAGTTCGATTAAACAGTCAATTAGGATGTCGCTTTTGATGCCGAGGATTTTCTTCAACACTCGTCCCCGACCGAGCACGCGGATATTGTAGGCGCCCATAACAAAGTCGGCCGGAGTATAGCGGCCGCGGTCGTTGACGGCGTAGGCCAGACGTCGGTCGGCTTTCTGCATCTCCATCGTCAGACCAAACATTTTAAAGAACCACGGCGTCCATGTGTGGTCCTTATATTCTGCAAGGCCGTCATAATCAAGCGTATAGAGATTACTGTTCTTGCGGCAGACGAGCAATGGCCCGTACTTGCCGGGGACGGTATCGGTCATGCAAAGGCCGTTGCCGATTGAATCGGTCTCGCGCAGGTTTTTGAACGGAAAGGCTACCATCATCGGGGCAAAGGCGAGCATGCTGATGTCATCGTCGTCGGTTGGGCAGAGGACGCTGTCGAGCCCGGCATTGTTGGCCAATCGGCCGTAGCGGCGCATGGCGCGGGTGGCGGCGTGGCGGTGGGATTTGTTGAAGCCTTTGACGCCGTCGGCAGCATTGAAAAATTCGAGCATATACTCGCTGTAGAGCTGCATGGTGTCGGTCGCCGTGGCGCCGGTCGAGTATTCGCGGCAGTAGGCGAGCACTCGCGAGACGGGGCGGTCGGCGGGGTTGACGTCGAGTTCTTGCAGGAGATAGACGGCCGGAGTCAGCGCGATGGTATCGCCGGCGGCGGCCGTCGCAACCGTGGCCGTTTCATAGCCGAGACCACGGACTGACAGCGGGAAATCTTTCAGTGTCACATCGATGGCGCCGTCGCCGTCGGTGAACCCGACAATGATACCGTTGTCCGCCAGGACCGAGCCCCCGACAACGGGAGCGCGGTCGCCGGCGTCGACGATAGTGATTGTGTAGGCTCTGCCGAGTAGCGGGGCCATCATCAGCAGAAGAGAGAGCAACGCTTTCATTGTTTTATTTATTTGTTTTGTTGTCAATCTGAAATCGCGGAGACTACGACCGGCCACATAAAAATGTTCCAATCAACATGTGCTAACTCATTGTTATTGTACGCTTGCCGTGGAACGGCACTGATTTCAATAACCCCGCACCGCTCGCTGCGCTCGCATGTACGGGGTTATTGAAAGAATCATCGCTACGCGATGTCGGTTCTCATTATCCAATAATCTAAAGAATTATCTGATAAACAGCAACTCGCGATACTTGGGCAGGGGCCAGATTTCGTTGTCAACCATCAGCTCGAGCTTGTCGATGTGGTAGCGGATGGTGTCCATGCAGGGGGCGACGTTGTCATGGTAGGCGATGGCCTTTTCGCGCTCGACGGTGATGCGGTTAGCCTCGCGACGGGCGTCGACCATCTTGGCTACCTCGGCCTTGATGACCTTGATGTGGCGGGCAAGCGCCTCGATGGTAGCGAGTTGAGGCGCGGCGAGTTCCTGACAGCGCTCGCTGCTGAAAACGTTCTGCAACTTGTAGACATTGTCGAGCAGGGCCGACTGGTAGCGGGTGGCCACGGGGATGATGTGGTTGATGGCCAGGTCGCCGAGCACACGGGCCTCAATCTGGATTTTCTTGGTGTACATTTCCCATTTGACCTCGTTGCGGGCCTCGAGCTCGACCTTGGTCATGACGCCGGTAGAGGCAAACATATCTATCGATGCCTGAGACAGATAGGCGTCAAAGATGCGCGGGGCCGACGTCTCGCAGTCGAGGCCGCGCTCGCGTGCCTCGGCTTTCCACTCGTCGCTGTAGCCGTTGCCGTCAAAGTGGATTGCCTGTGACTCGATAAGGAACTCGCGGGCCACGGCAAGGATGGCGTGGTTCAACTCCTCGCCGGCCTCGACGCGGGCGTCGACAGCGTCGGCAAAGCGGTTGAGCTGCTCGGCGACGGCGGTGTTGAGCGCAATCATTGCCGAGCCGCAGTTGGAACTCGAGCCGACGGCGCGGAACTCAAAGCGGTTGCCGGTGAAGGCGAATGGCGACGTGCGGTTGCGGTCGGTGTTGTCGAGCATAATCTCGGGAATGGAGGCGATGTCAAGGTTGACGCCGTGCTTGCCGTCGATAGGGAGCAGGTCGGCCGAGTCGCTCTTGATGATGCGGTCAATGACGGCCGAGAGTTGCGAGCCGGCAAAGATGGAGATGATGGCGGGGGGCGCCTCGTTGGCGCCGAGACGGTGGGCGTTGGTGGCCGACATAATCGACGCCTTCAGCAGCGCATTGTGGCGATAGACGGCGGCCATGACAACCGATACAAAGGCAATAAAGCGGGTGTTTTCAAGCAGCGTTTTGCCCGGCGAGAAAAGCATCGCGCCGTTGTCGGTCCCAAGGCTCCAGTTGTTGTGCTTGCCCGAGCCGTTGACGCCGGCAAAGGGTTTCTCGTGGAGCAGAGCGCGGAAATTGTGGCGACGTGCAACCTCGCTGATGAGCGACATCAGCAGCATGTTGTGGTCGTTGGCAAGGTTGGTCTCCTCATAGATAGGCGCGAGTTCAAACTGGTTGGGGGCAACCTCGTTGTGGCGTGTTCTGACGGGGATGCCAAGTCGGTGGCACTCGATCTCGAGGTCGAGCATAAACGCCTCGACGCGCGAGGGGATGGCGCCAAAATAGTGGTCTTCAAGCTGCTGATTCTTAGCGCTTTCGTGACCCATGAGGGTGCGGCCGGTCAATACAAGGTCGGGGCGCGCCGAGTAGAGAGCCTCGTCGACGAGGAAATATTCCTGCTCCCATCCAAGATAAGAAATAACGTGGCTGACCGAGGGGTCAAAATAGCGGGCAACGCGAGTGCCGGCATGGTCAACGGCGGTCAGCGCGCGCAACAGCGGCGTCTTGTAGTCAAGCGACTCGCCGGTGTAGGAAATAAAGATGGTCGGGATACAGAGGGTGTTGTCGAGCAAAAACGCCGGCGACGAAATGTCCCAGGCCGAGTAGCCACGGGCCTCGAAAGTGTTGCGGATACCGCCGTTGGGGAAGCTCGACGCGTCAGGCTCCTGCTGCACAAGAAGTTTCCCTGAAAACTCCTCGACGACGCCTCCCTTGCCGTCATGCTCGATGAAGCCGTCATGCTTCTCGGCAGTGGTCTCGGTCAGCGGCTGGAACCAGTGGGTGTAGTGGCGGGCACCGTTGTCGATGGCCCATTGTTTCATACCCTCGGCGACGCTGTCGGCCACGTCGCGGGGCAGCGGCTTCTTGTTGTCGATAGCATCGACAAGCGCCTGATAGGTTTTCTTGGGCAGGTATTCAAACATCTTTCGACGGTCAAACACCTTTTCGCCATAATAAACTTGAGGACGTTCTGTGGGAATTTCCACGGGCACAGCTTTGCGCGAAAACGCCTCTTCAACAACTTTAAATCTTAATGAAGATGACATCGCTTGATGAATTAAATGGTTTATAGACTGTAAATAAAAAACAAATGCAAGCATAATGATTGTCACGCCCGCCCGTTAGGGCTTAGCGGCGACGGTCGCTCGTCGGTGGGGTCGCGTCCGGCAAGGCAGGCTTCCGCCATTACCGGGCCACGCCCCGAGCAACCGATTGTCGCCTCGGGGAACGGCCGCAAAATTACAACCTTTTTCAATATTTAAAAACAATTCTCCAAAAAAATTCAAAAAATTCCCGACGCTGCACGGTAACGAGGAGGTCCACCTACTCGCCCCAACCGGCCCGGGAAAGGTACCGGCCTCGTGAGACTGCCGGTTTGTCGGAGGTGAGCCATTACCTTTCATCCTTTCAAGCCTTTCCCGCGCCATCAATCGAGGTGCAGGAGCTCCTCGTCACGGCGTTGGCGCCGCGTTGGCGTAACAAAGGGCGAAAAAAATTAAAAAATATTTGCGAATTGGAAAATTAAACGTATATTTGCACTGTGAATAATCGTCGACGCGCCAATTCCGCTAAAAGCGCCGACCCGATTGTTTCACACCCCCGGACGCGCGGGCCCGGCTCCGCGACGTCTATAATACTATCAGGGATTATGTATCCTCGCCGGGATGTGAAATTAATCTCATTCTATAACATTAATGCGGAGAAAAACGATGAACGACATCTTTATTGGCAGACTGATTGAAAACGAGTTGCGACGCCAGCAACGCTCGGTGGTGTGGTTATCCCAGCAGTTGGAGTGTAACAGGACCAACGTCTACAAAATCTTTGAACGCCGTAGCATCGATGCCGAACTACTGCTCAAAATCTCACGTGCCCTCGACCACAACTTCTTCGAGCACTACACAACCCGCCTGTAATTCCCTCCCCGCTCCTCCACCCAACCCCGTCCCGGCCGTCACCGCGCTATCATATTGATTGCCATCGACTTATGTGGACGCGACATTTCGCGTCCATACCGGGCGACCCATGCCATTAAATATGTTACCTCTGTAGGGATGCGGTAAATCGCGTCAGCAACGTCAAATGGCAATCAGTTCAGTCCTCGTAACGAGGAGGTCCACCTCCTCGACCCTACCCGGCCCGGGAAGACACCGGCCGCGTCGACAGTCGGTTTTTTGGAGGTGAGCCATTACCTTTTCATCCTTTCAAGCCTTTTCCTCGCGTCATCAATCGAGGAGCGGGCGCTCCTCGTCACGGCGTTAGCTTCCCTTGTATCTACTACCTAATCTCCGCTATCATTTGACGGTGAATTTGTGAATTTATTGAAATTGGGGATGGTTGTATCGAGAAAAAGCGTTATTTTTGCAGATTGAAAATGTTTTTCTTGATATATGGAAAATAATAGTGCTAATATAAATGACAATGTGGCTCGTAAGGAGCCTGAAAAACTGACATTTAAGGAGGATTTTGCGCGTCGCGTCAAGGAGACGAAACGCTCGCGCTGGATTCGCTTCGGGATAGTGTCGGTTGTGTTTTTCCTCTGGGTTGCATGGCTCGGGACGTGGTGGGTAGCGCTGTTCTGGCTGCTGCTTTTTGATATTTATATCACGGGATTTATCCCGCTGACGTGGTGGAAGAAGAGCAAGAGCGCGGCGGTGCGCGGCGTGATGAGTTGGGTCGACGCGATTATTTATGCGTTGGTGCTGGTCTACTTCACGTTTACGTTTGTGGGCCAGAATTATCAGATTCCGTCGTCGTCGCTGGAGAAGTCGCTGCTGGTTGGTGACTACCTGTGGGTCAACAAGATGGCCTACGGTCCGCGCGTTCCCAACACGCCGCTCCACTTCCCGCTTGTTCAGCACACGTTGCCCATTGTCGACACCAAGAGTTATATCGAGTGGCCGCAGTGGAAATATCACCGCCTGAAAGGATTTGGCAACGTTGAGCGCGGCGATATCGTTGTGTTCAACTTCCCGGCGGGCGATACCGTGGCCACCAAGATGCAGGCTATGGCCGATTACTACACGCTTGTTCGCAACTTTGGTTATACGCCCGTCAATACCGACAAGGAGCGCTTTGGCGATATCATTTACCGACCTGTCGACCGTCGCGAGAACTATGTCAAGCGTGCGCTTGGCTTGCCGGGCGAGGTCATCAGCATCAATGACGGTGTTGTCACGATTAACGACGAGCCCCTCGCTCAGCCTAAGAACCACCAGTTCAACTACTTCGTTCAGATGCCTGGCGGGCGAGTGATGCTTGATAGCGACTTTGAAATGCTGGGCATTGCCCACGATGACCGCTATTTGATTAATCCCGAGCATGACATCGAGGCGTGGAACTACCACGGCTTTGAGGTCGGGCAACCCGGTCAGGTTATCTATTGCATGCCGATGACCGACGCCATGGTTGCCATGGCTCGCGACAAGATGGGCGCAAAGGTGATGCGCATGGCCGCCCAGAAAGAGTTGCCGGGCTACCTGTTCCCGGCCGACGTTGCCAACGACTGGACGCGCGCCGACTATGCCCTCTCTTTACGGTCGAAAACACCTGAGGGGCAGACATATAGCGGCATTTGGATTCCGCGCAAGGGAGCCAAGGTTAAGTTGACGCCGACGACGTGGGCCATCTATAACCGCTGTATCCGCAACTATGAGGGCCACTCCGAGGCATATATCGACGGCGATACCGTCTATATCGACGGCGCGCCGGCCGACGAATACACGTTCCAAATGGACTACTATTTCATGATGGGCGACAACCGCGACAACTCGCTCGACTCGCGCTACTGGGGCTTCGTGCCCGAGGACCATATCGTCGGCAAGCCGATGGTTATTCTCGCCTCGTTTGACAAAGATAAAACATGGCTCGGCGGTAAACTCAGGACCAACCGCATCTTCCGTCTCGCCAACCCCGATGAGGATAAATGAAACGACCGTCGACAATCGATGACCGAGTGCTCGTGTTGCCTCCCCGCTTTCTGGCGGGGATTGACTACTATCGGCTGGCGGCACGTTATCGCTATGTCGCCGTTGACCCGGACATAGCGTTCAACAAGCGAGCAAAGACGGTTCATCGTACCACGATTGCCGACACCCGCGGGCCGTTACAACTGACGGTTCCCATCGCCAAGGTTGACCACGCGACGCGTGCCCGATGGAGCGACGTCGCCGTGTCGAGCCACAATCAGTGGTGGAACGCGATGATGACGTCGCTCGAGAGCGCCTACGGCCGCACGCCCTTTTTCGAATTTTACGTCGACCGTTTCAAGCCGTTCTTCGGCCCGCGAAGCGACGGTGGCGGCGAGCCGATAACGGCACTCGACGACGGGCTACACCGTGTCGCCTGTGACATCCTCGGGTTGCCCGCGCCGTTGACCGTGGCCGACGCCATGGCGCTCGACTTACCGACCGACGACTACCGCCGCGCTCCGATGCCCGAGATGCCGCCCGTCAAGCCCTATTACCAGGTGCGCGCCGACCGCCTCGGATTTATCCCCGGCCTGTCGATTGTCGACCTGATTTTCAACACCGGGACCGAAGCGCCCCTTTATTTATATAACTGAGCTACAATCCTGTAAATCACTATCACACAACCACCATGTGCACAAAGAGATACACAACACTGATGACAATCCTGATGGCGCTCGGCGCCATCTTCTCCACCCGCGCTGCCGCTCCCGCGGGATATTACAACGCCGCCGAGGGCAAGAGCGGCCAGTCGTTGCTGACGGCCCTCAAGGGCGTAATCAGCAGCCACAAAAACGTCGGGTATGACGGCCTGTGGGACGTCTACAAGACCAGCGACGTCTACCCCGACGGGACAATCTGGGACATGTATTCGACCAAGCACTGGAAAACGACCGAGAAGTGTGGCAACTACTCGGCCGTTGGCGATTGTTACAACCGCGAGCACTCGGTGCCCAAGAGTTGGTTTAACGACGCCAGCCCGATGGTCAGCGACGCGTTCCACATCTATCCGACCGACGGCAAAGTGAACGGCCAGCGCGGCAACTACCCGTTTGGCGAATGTGCGGGCGGCTCGACCCTGTCGAGCAACGGTTCGGTTAAAGCGCTCGGACGCCTGGGCCGCTCGACCTACCCCGGCTACACCGGGACGGTGTTTGAGCCCGACGACCAATATAAAGGAGACTTTGCGCGCACCTATTTCTACATGGCGGCGTGCTACAACGACCGCGTGTCGTCGTGGGATAGCGACATGTTTGGCGGCAACAGTTTTCCGGTGTTCTCGTCGTGGGCGATGGATATGTTGCTCAAGTGGCACCGTGAAGACCCCGTCAGCGACAAGGAACGCGACCGCAACGATGCCGTCTATGCCTACCAAAACAACCGCAACCCCTTTATAGACTACCCCGAACTCGCCGAACACATCTGGGGCAACAAATCATCCCAAGGCTGGTCGTCGACCGGCACTCTGACCCCTGAATTTGTCTATCCGGCCTCCGGCACCACATTTAATATAGGGAATACGGCCATCAACAACCCCGTTTCGATAACGATTAACGTGCGTGGCGCCAACCTGAGCAGCGCCGCTACCGTCACCGTCAGCGATTCGCGCTTCAAACCAAGTGCAACGTCACTCGCCGCCTCGGCTGTCAACTCGGCCAACGGCGCGCCGCTCGTTATCACGTTCACCTCGGCTACCGCCGGCGCGGCCACTGCGACAGTGACCCTGACCGCCGGCTCGGCAAGCGTGTCGTTCAAAGTTTCCGCTACCGCCTACTCGTCGCTGACCGCCCTCGACCCCGTGGCCGTGACCGACGACGGATTTACCGCCCGCTGGGTAAGCATCGACCCCGCCGGGACCAACTATAACCTCTATGTGGCGTTCAACGGCAGCATCGTCGGCGGCTACCCCGTCTCTGTCCCGGCCGCCAACGAGCACTATGACGTTACCGGTCTTGACCCGATGACCACCTACACCTACTGGCTCGAGAGCCCGACGTTGCAGTCAAATGTCGTTACCGTCACCACCGCCGAGCCCATCCCCCAAATCACGTTCCTCTTTGACGGCGACCTGGTGTTCTACACCACTCCCGGAGAGCCGAGCGACGTCGCCGAGATTCTCGCCGAGATTGACAATATCGCCGGCCCCGTTACCGTCAAGGTCAGCGAGCCGTTCCAATTGTCGACCGACCGCACCAACTGGAGCACGTCAATCAGCCTCGTTGAGGGCGAGGACCGTTTCTACCTGCGCGTCTACTCGGCTGTTGCCGGTAACTTTACCACTTATATTCAGGGGATTGCGGGCGACTACCTCAGTGACGACGCGATGGCAACCGCCGTTGTGGCCGACGCCACTACCTTTGTCGAGCGATTCCCGACGCTTGCCGGCAACTACAACTCGACAACCTACGAGGGCGAGGCTTGCAACTGGACCTTTGACAACGCCGGCGTCTTTAACCAAGAGAATTTTGAAAAGAGTCTGCCGACTGGAACAGCCCAGTGTGTGCGCTTCGGCAAGAACTCGACCAGTTCGATAACCATGGCCGAGGACAAGAGCCGTGGCGCCGGCAAGTTGACCTACTACACCCACAAGTTTAACAACGATGCGGCCGCGATCTTCGCGCTTGAAGTATCGACCAACAACGGCGCCTCGTGGACCACAATCGACAACGTCACCGTCAGCGAAAACGACTGGATTCTGCATACCCACAACGTCAACCTGACGGGCGACGTCCGTTTCCGCTTCCGTCAAACCTCCGGCAGCCGTTTCAACCTTGGCCACATCGAGATTGGCGACTATGCCATCTCGACCGTTGCCGAGACACTCGACTATCACAGTTGGGACACCTATTGCCTTGACCACGAGCTCGTTGTGACATCTGACCAAGCCGGTGGACACGCCGTCAAAATCTTTGACATGCAGGGTATCACCCGCTTTGAGGGCACCGTCGAGGGACGCCTGTCGCTCCCGCTTCCCGCCGGCATCTACATCGTGCTCGTCGACGACTTCACGCGTCGCGTGGCCGTTCGTTAAAAATTGACACTAACCTTGATAATATAACCAAATGAAACTCAAACAGATACTTGTTGCAGTCGTGGCCATCCTTGCCGGGATGGCTGTGACTGCCTGCGGCTCCAAAAGTGAGGAAAAAACCGTCGACACCCGCGAGCAAAACAACCAGTTGACCGCCGCCCTTGAGGCCCGCGATATGACCAGAGTAACCATTATCGCCGACTCGATGTCGATGTATATCGACGAACTGACGCCCGACGAGGCTGTCACCGTGTTGATGGCCTATCTTGAGATACACAACAACTCGTCGCGCTCGGGCAACCGCAACAAGGACCTCGAGACCCTGCGCAAGTTTGTCGACGTCTATGACATCGCCTCGACCGTCAACCCCAACGACTTCAAGGCCGCCGTTGCCCATGCCAAGTCAATCAATCAGGCAGTCGACCTCGCTCAGATTGTGACCGACTTCCGCGACCGCCTCGCCGAGTATGATGCAGCTGCCGGCGTGCAATACACTGCCGAGAGCGATGAAACCACGACCAAGGCCGACTCCACCACCGTGTCAACCGAGCAAGAGAGCGCTGCCGTCGTTGCTCCCGAAGAAATCGAAACCGAGTAATCCCCCGCCGCAATGAAGAAAACCTTTGTCACACTGGCGGTTACATTATTGCTGAGCGCCTGTAGCAGCGACAACGCCGCCACCGACGCTATCGCCGACGCCGCTACCGGCATGGCCGACGGCACTGTCACCATGACCCGGGCAATCGAGATTGCTGACAGCCTATGCCAGAAGTTTGACCGCTACTCCCCCGAGACCGGAGCCCGTATCCAAGGTGCCCTCGTCTACATGGTCAACACCGCCGTCGACGCCGACAGTGTCGATATTGCCGAGCGCGCCATGCGCCTCTATCTCGCCAACCACGACGCCATGACCGAGCGTGACTCGACGGCCTGGGCAACTGCAACCGCCGATGTTCAGACCATCAACGGCTACCTCAACACACCCGCCATCGTCGACCGCTATCGCCGCTCAATCGTCGGCCTCGAAACCCTCCGCACCCTCCCCCGCTAACACCTCAAGAGCGTGAACAAACTCCGACTTGTCCCCTTTTAAGCGATTTATCTTGATTAATCCCGGTTTTAACGCGATTAGTCGAGATAAATCGCGTTTTATTATGGCAGGCGGCTAATGAACAAACATCGCTCCGCGATGCCTCCGTTCCACTGTTTTGATGAAGTGCAAAAAATGGAAGATTTATTTGGCTTGCAACTGAAATTTAGTTACCTTTGCCTATATTTTCCGGATTATGGGAACAAAAGATAAACTCATAAATCGTTTCAAAACAATTCCAAATAATTTTACTTGGGATGAATATTGTCGCCTTTTTACCACTTTAGGATTTATTTTGAAGAATAAAGGGAAAACGAGCGGCTCGCGTGTTATATTTGTAAAAGGGAATCTGAAACAGTTGGCCCACAAGCCTCATCCCGAGAGGTTTATGAAAGAATATGTTTTGAAACAGACTCTAAAATTCTTAATCGACAACAATTTGATATGAATACACTTAACTATAAAGGATATATAGGCAGCATCGAGATTAGCGAGGCCGACAATTGCCTATATGGACAGGTGCTTGGATTGCCCAAGGACACTCTTATCAGTTATGAAGGGGAAACCGTCAAGGAACTTAAGGAAGATTTTCAAGGCGCCGTTGACGACTATCTGATTTTGTGTGAGGAAGAGGGCATTGAGCCTCATAAAACCTACTCGGGTTCTCTCAACGTTAGACTCACTCCTGCCATTCATTCTCGGGTGGCAGCACTTGCAAAGCAAACAGGCGTCTCAATTAACGCCTTTATACGCAAAGCGATAGAAAATCAAATCGCTGCGATGCTATAAGTCCAATAATTTTGACTCGAATAATTTGTTGACCATGAAGAATATTGAATTGGTGACCTCGGTGGAGGTTAAGACCTATGACGAGTTGACGCCTCAAGAGGCTCAACTCGTGGAACTTGCGCGCCGGTCGACGCGCCGCAGTTATGCGCCCTACAGTCATTTCCACGTTGGGGCGGCTATCTTGCTTGACAATGGTGAGATTGTTCAGGGTAGCAATCAGGAGAATGTGGCGTTCCCGTCGGGTACGTGTGCCGAGCGCACGGCTTGCTTCTATGCAGGCTCGACCTATCCCGATGCAAAGTTTAAGATGATTGCGGTGGCGGCTCGCGATGTGACCGAGGACTTCGTCATGCAGCCGGTGCCCCCGTGTGGAGCATGTCGCCAGTCGCTGTTGCAGTATGAGACATTGGCCGGTCATGACGTGCCGGTGCTCCTTGCCGGGCGCAACGAGGTTTACCGACTGCCGTCGGTCAAGTCGTTATTGCCCCTGTCGTTCACCAACTTTTGAAGCATAACACGGTTATAATCAATGGGAAGCGACCTTTTATCTATCGCCTGCGTTTTGAGGCTCGTAGATGAGGGTGACGTTGCCGGGGGCGCCGAGGTAACGGCGAGCGGCGGCGATGACATCGTCGCGCGTGACTGCACGATAACGGTCAACGATATTGTTTAGTTCGTCGCCCTGCATGACGTTGATGGCCAGTTGCTGACTCTTGGCAACGCAACCGTAGGTCCCGAAGAGGAAACTGCTCTCAAAACTGTTTTTGACGCGCTCGAGGTCGTGGTCGGTGAAGTCGCCGGCGGCGATAGCCTCGAGTTCTCGGTCTATGGCGTCGATTGCCGCCTTGACGGTGGTGTCGTCGCCGTCGGCGAGGCGTCCCGAGACGAGGATAAAGCCGGGCTCCTCGCTGCCTATGATTGAGGCGTCGGCCTCGAGGAAGATGTCGGTTTCGAGCATAAGGCGGCGGAAAAAGCGCGACGAGCGCCCTTTGCTGAGCAGGTCGGTGATGAGGTCACACTCGGTGTATCCCTCCTCGCCTCGTCCGGGCATGGGGAAGGCGCGGACGACCATCGTGTTGGGGACGTTGCCGCTCATGCGGTCGACAATCGGAGAGGTCAGCGGCTTCTCGGGGGCGTAAAGGCGCGGGGCTATGTCGCGACGCGGGATGTCGCCAAACCATCGTCGGGCCATGGCAAACGCAGCCTCGTCGGTCACGTTGCCCGAAATGGCAAGGACGGCATTGTTTGGCGCATAGTGGCTGAAAAAGAAGCGCTTAACGTCGTCGGCCGTCGCGTTACGGATATGGTCGGGCGTGGCGCCGATGGTGGGGTAACGGTAGGGATGGGTTTTGTAGAGTAGCGAGCGCAGGCGGTGCATCAGGTCGCCGTAGGGCTTATTGAGACAGACTTGCTTGAACTCCTCGATGACGACGCTGCGCTGGGTCTCGAGGTTCTTGGTCGAGAACGCCGGCGAGAGCATGCGGTCGCTTTCGAGCCAGAAAAGGGTCTCGATGTTGACCGCCGGCGCCACGTCATAGAAACAGGTGAAATCGTTGGATGTCCACGCGTTGTTTGAGCCTCCGGCGCGCTCGATGGCGCCGTCAAAGTCGGGGATGTTGGCCGAGCCGCCAAACATCAGATGCTCAAACAGATGGGCAATGCCGGTCAGCTGGGGGCTCTCGTCGCGGCTGCCGACGTTGTAGATGACCGTGACGGCAGCCATGACCGTCGTCGGGTCATAGTTGTTGACAACCGTCAGGCCATTATCCAACTTTTCAACCGTGTAGTTAATCATGTCGTCGATGTTGTTATTGTTGTTGATGTCGTTGTTGTCGTTGTAGCATCAATAAAAACATTAACAACAACAAGAACATTAACAACATGAAATTTAGCGTGCTAAATTTCAACTATTAAAGCACCTTCATCTTGATAATCTTGATGTCGTCGACGGGGCGGTCGGCCGGGCCGGTAGTGGCGGCCTCGATTTTGTCGACAACGTCCATGCCGTCAATAACCTCGCCAAAGACGGTGTACTCGCCGTCGAGGTGGGGCGTGCCGCCAACGGTCGAATAGATTTCAATCTGCTCGGGCGACAGCGTGGCGGGGTTGGCGGCCACGGTTGCCTCCATCTTGGCGATGAGGTCCAGACGCAGTTGCTCGAGGGCGGTGGTATCGCCGGCGGCCTGGAGTTGCTGGATGCGGGCGGTGTTCTCGTTGACGAGCGAGCGGAACACGGCTTGCTTCTGCTTGTCGACGCCGCGCAGGCTCATCGTCTGTGCCTCGGCGGGCGTGAACTTGCGGCCGGTAACGATGTAGAACTGAGACCCGCTTGAGCGACGCATCGGGTTGACCTGGTCGCCCTGACGTGCGGCCGCAAGTGCGCCGCGGCGGTGGATATGCTTCGGGTAAAGTATCTCGGCATCAATCTGATAGCCGGGTCCGCCCGCGCCGAGGTGTTTGCCGGCGGGAGCGCCCTTTGAGTCGGGGTCGCCGGTTTGTATCATGAAGTCCTTGATGACGCGATGGAACAGCACGCCGTCATAGAAGCCCTCGTTGACCAGTTTGAGAAAATTGTCACGGTGGCGAGGAGTGTCGCCATAAAGGAGCAGAGTGATGTTGCCGAGCGAGGTCTCGACGAGAACACGGGCCGAAGCAGTGTCGGTTGCCGCAGCGGTTGTTGTTGCCATGGAGTCAGACGATTGTGCCGCGGCCATGGTCGACATGACTGCGACTAAAATAAATAAAATCAGCGATTTAACGCGGTTCATAGGGCTGAGGAGGGATAAAGACGTTTGAAAATGCGACGGAAATTGTTGTCAGCGGCGCTGAGTTCGTCGGCACGGTCGATATAGCCGTCACCCCAGATAGCGGTCAGCAAGTCGCCGATATAGCGATGCTCGCGGTCGCGCTCAATTGCCGCCGCGATAAGTCGGTCAACATGAGGTCGATAGGCGTCGGCATCTACAGCGTGGAGATAGCGTGCCGCGCTTACGGTAAACTGCCCCGACGCATCGACGCCAATAAGGTTTCCAACGAGGTCGCCCATTATGTCGTCACAGTTGCCAATGTGGTTAACAATATATTCGTAGGTCAATAGCCCGTCAGGGTCAGCGGCAAGGTCCTTAATACTCATATAATTTAGAGAATTAGTTAGTAGTTAATAGAGATTAGAGTCTTAATCCATAACCTTTCAATCTCTTAAACTCATAAACTTCAACTCTCGCTATGCTCGAGTTGAATAATCTGCCGCAAAATTAATGAAATTTTTTATCACGGGCAAGTGCCATTAAGACGTTGGCATCTACCTGTGTAATGAGGTCTCATTCTATTATCACAACAGCGGTCGAGAGTCCTCTATGACCGTTTGTTTTCAAAAAAGGCGCATTAAGACGTATATCGCAATCAATTACAAATATTGTACCCGAAGAAGACTTTATCACATTCTCGTCATGAAGGTCACTGAGGTATATATCATTTGTAAAATATGTCCAATTTGTTCTGCTGAACAATGTGAACCCCAATTTTATTATATGGGATTCAATTTCATCTTCAGTTACGGGCATTCCGGAAATATATGGTTGATTGACAATTATCTTAAAGTTACCGGATGAGTCTTCCCCAAAGCCTATGACATTCAACATCGTCTCCGGGAAATATGTATTATGCAATGTAATCCGGTCTAAAGCATAGATAAGGTGTATAAAATAGTCTAAACCTATAGTCTTGACGACATAAATCCCGTTGTCATACACCTCGGCCTCTCCACCAGACGCGATTATATTTCCTAAGTTTGCATTTAGAGCATGGTTGACGTCGTCAAACCAGACTCCTCGGCGTTTTGCCCATCGTTTTATTGTCTCAACTTGTTTCGCTGCAAATTGGCGCTCTGTTTTGAAATCCGGGAAGCAGCCTTCAGTAATTCCACTTGTCGCAACTTCTCGTCCCGCGAGGAGGGTCGCAACGACATGAGTGTTACCTCCCGCTGTGCAGCCATGCTGTTCTCGCGGTGAAAATCGTTGATATAATAATTTTCGCTCGTTAAATAACTCTGCATATTCATCAAGTTTCAATAACCCTTTGGGAGTGAAGTCATCTCGAACGATTTCGGTTAAGTCGTTCCAAAAGGCTTTACTATCCATAAAATCCGGTTTTTATATTTCAACAGCAAAATTAATGAAATTTTTTGTCACGAGCAAGAGCCTCGGAAAAAGCGGCGAGCGGCCCCGGGACCGGGACTGCTCGCGCTATATTTACCAATCTTTTACCAATCAATATAAGCAACGCGC
>JAFLTK010000178.1 GCA_022511505.1 Muribaculaceae bacterium | reverse complement strand
CTACTTGATTATCAGTAATTTTAGTTCTATCTTTGCCGACATGGCATACGAAAAGAAAATACCCGTGGACATGGACTGTCCGCTGAGACTGACGATGAGCCTGATTGGTTCAAAATGGAAATCGTGCATCCTCGACGAGTTGCGCAGTGGCAATCAGTTTCGCCCGAGCGAGATACACCGGCTATTGCCCGAAGCGCCGGCACGTGTGCTCGACATCCAACTCAAGGAGATGGTTGCCGACGGGCTTGTTGAAAAAACCATCTACGCTGAGTTGCCGCCGCGCTCAGAGTATCGCATCTCAGAACTCGGCGCCACGCTTCTGCCCATCATCGACTCCATGATGGCCTGGGGCGAGAAGAACTACCACATCTTCGAGAAAAAATATGGCACAACCGGCTATAAATAATCTTGTCCCGTCTTTACGTTTATTCCTGTTCCCACAAGCAATTTTTATTGTAGAGGAGGGTAATTGTCGAGAATTTTCATTAATTTTGCGGTCTGAAAAAATCTAACTCAAAATGGCAGTAGAATTAAAGCAGCTGACAAAGCGCAGCGAGAACTATTCACAGTGGTATAACGAATTGGTAGTCAAGGCCGATTTGGCCGAGCAGTCGCCGGTTCGCGGTTGTATGGTTATCAAGCCCTACGGCTATGCCATCTGGGAGAAGATGCAGGCCGAACTCGACAAGAAGTTTAAGGAAACGGGTCACGTCAATGCCTATTTCCCGCTTCTGATTCCCAAGAGTTATCTGAGCCGCGAGGCCGAGCACGTCGAGGGCTTTGCTAAAGAATGTGCCGTGGTGACCCACTATCGATTGAAGAATGCCGAGGATGGCTCGGGCGTTGTTGTCGACCCGGCAGCGCGCCTCGAGGAGGAGTTGATTATCCGCCCCACGAGCGAGACCATCATCTGGAGCACATATAAAAACTGGATTAATTCCTATCGCGACCTGCCTATACTGTGCAACCAGTGGGCCAACGTGATGCGCTGGGAGATGAGAACACGTCTGTTCCTGCGCACTGCCGAGTTCCTATGGCAAGAGGGCCACACTGCCCACGCTACACGCGAGGAGGCCGAGGCCGAGGCGATGAAGATGATAAACGTTTATGGCGATTTTGCCGAGAATTTCATGGCTCTGCCGGTCATCAAGGGCACCAAGAGCGCCAACGAACGCTTTGCCGGTGCGCTCGACACGTTCACCATCGAGGGCCTTATGCAGGACGGCAAGGCGTTGCAGTGTGGCACGAGCCACTTCCTGGGCCAGAACTTCGCCAAGGCGTTCAACGTGCAGTTTGTCAACCGCGAGAACAAGCTGGAATATGTCTGGGCAACATCGTGGGGCGTATCTACCCGTCTGATGGGCGCGCTGATTATGACCCACAGCGACGACAACGGCCTTGTGCTTCCCCCCAACTTGGCGCCGATTCAGGTTGTCATCGTGCCTATTTACAAGAACGACGAGATGCTTGCCCGCATCGACGAGCGCGTCAACCCGATTGTCGACGAGCTGCGCCGTCGCGGCATCTCGGTCAAGTATGACAACGCCGACAACAAGCGCCCCGGCTTCAAGTTTGCCGACTATGAATTGAAGGGTGTTCCCGTGCGTCTTGTTATCGGTGGGCGAGACATCGAGAACAATACCGTCGAGGTCATGCGTCGCGACACGCTGACCAAGGAAACCCGTTCGCTCGACAATATCGAGGCCTATGTTGTTGACTTGCTGAAAGATATCCAAGACAATATCTATAAGAAGGCTCTCGACTATCGCAACGCCCACATCACCAAGGTCGACACCTACGACGAGTTCAAGGAGCAGATTGAGAAGGGTGGCTTCATCCTTGCCCACTGGGACGGCACAACCGAGACCGAGGAGCGCATTAAGGAGGATACCAAGGCGACAATCCGTTGCATCCCGTTTGAGGCCGACGAGGAAAGCCTGACTCCCGGCAAATGTATGGTCACCGGCAAGCCGAGCGCTCGCCGCGTTCTCTTTGCCCGCGCATATTAAATTGAAAAACAAGTACCTACAACTATTCACCACCTTCTTTAAAATCGGCGCCTTCACCTTTGGCGGTGGCTGGGCAATGATTTCGATTATTGAGAAGGAAATTGTTGACCGTCACGGTTGGTTAGGTCGGGAAGAATTTCTCGACTTGCTGGCCGTGGCTCAGTCTTTGCCCGGCATCCTGGCGGTCAACATCGCTATCGCCGTCGGCGACCGCCTCTACGGCCGTAGAGGGAGCGTTTGCGCGTCGGCCGGGACAATTTTGCCGTCGTTTCTGATCATCCTGGCGATTGCGATGTTTCTGACGCCGGCGGCTATCAAGGAAAACGAGACGTTGAGTGCCATCTTCAAGGGAATACGCCCCGCAGTGGTTGCGCTGATTGTGGCACCGGTCATCTCGGCCGCACGTGCCGCCAAACTCAACATTTTGACCGCGCTTATCCCCGTCGCCGTCGCCCTGTTGATTTGGAGCAAAATTCCCGTGCTGTCCAACCCCATTGTCTACATCATTCTTGGCGGATTGGGCGGCTATCTCTATCTATATTTCAATACGCGCAAGAACCTTAAAGGAAAGGAGGGCGAGGAATGATTTACTTGCGACTGATATGGGCCTATTTGAAAATCGGTCTTTTCGGGTTTGGCGGAGGCTATGCGATGCTTGCGCTGATTGAGCGCGAAATCGTCGGGCCGGGCTGGATTACCGAGCAGATGTTCACCGACATTGTCGCCATCTCTCAGATGACACCCGGGCCCATCGGCATCAACTCGGCCACCTATATTGGATATGTGGCGCCGGCCGAGTCGTCGGCCGCGCTGTCGTCGCCGCTGTTTGGCATCCTCGGGTCGCTACTTTGCACGCTCGTGGTCGTCCTGCCGTCGTTTCTGCTTGTTACCTACACAAGCCACCTTATTTCGCGCCATCGCGAGAGCACTCTGATAAAGGGCATATTCACCGGGTTGCGTCCCGTGGTCGTCGGGCTGATAGCGTCGGCGGCATTGTTGCTGATGAATAGCGCAAACTTTGGCAGCGCCACGCCCGACGTCATCCGCAGCGTCTCGATTTGCATCGCCGCCTTTGTGGCCGTCTACTTCCTCAAGTGGCACCCGATTTTGGTAATCGCCCTTGCTGGTGTTGCCGGCTATCTACTGTTTTAAAATGCTGGAAGATAATGACCTACGAGCAAGCGATAGATTTTCTGTACAACCGGTTGCCGCGGTTTGACCGCATCGGAGCCGGGGCCTACAAACCGGGTTTGGAACGCACGTTGGCGCTTGCCGCCGCGTTTGACAATCCCCATCGGCAGGGAGTCAAGATGATACATATTGCCGGGACCAACGGCAAAGGGTCGACCGCCCACACTCTCGCGGCTATCCTGTCGAGTGCCGGCTATCGGACGGGACTTTTCACGTCGCCCCACCTGGTCGACTTTCGCGAACGCATCCGCATCGACGGCGCCATGATACCGCGCGATGAGGTGACTGCCTTTGTCGAGCGCTTCAAAGAGCGAGCCGGCGACCTCGAGCCGTCGTTTTTTGAACTGACAACCGTCATGGCCCTCGATTGGTTTGCCCGTCAAGGGGTTGATATTGCGGTGATTGAGACCGGACTCGGCGGTCGGCTCGACTCGACCAACATCATCACTCCGTTACTCTCCGTAATTACCAACATTTCGCTCGACCACACGTCGCTGCTCGGCACGACGCCCGTTGAAATTGCCGCCGAGAAGGCCGGCATCATCAAACACGGCGTGCCGGTGGTAATAGGCGAGGCCGAGGGGGTTGTCCGCGACCTGTTTGCACGCGTAGCTGCCGAGCGTGGCAGCGAAATCACGTTTGCCGACGTGGCGATGCCATTGCCGGGCGCAACCGTTGGTGTTGATGGCAACGAATATCCCTCGACGCCGTTTGGCCCGTTGCATGGTCAGTTGGCCGGGGAGTGCCAGGTGTTGAACATGGCCACAATACTGACGGCTGTCACCATTTTACAACCGTTTCTTCCTAAAATTACCGCCGGGTCGGTTGCCGACGGTATTGGTCATGTGACTGAACTGACGGGACTTATGGGCCGCTGGACTTGCCTGTCGACATCGCCGCGCGTGATCATCGACACCGGCCATAATCCCGGCGGATGGGTCCACACCGTCCCGCAAATCAACAACGTCGATGCCACGACTCGACATATTATCATCGGCAGCGCGGCCGACAAGGATGTCGATGCCGTTCTCAATCTGATGCGAGAAATTAAGGACGCGCGATTCTATTTCACAGCCCCGTCAACACCGCGAGCACTATCGGTCGACGCGCTCGCCGCCCGTGCCGGCGCCCGTGGCCTGCATGGCCGGTGCTATGCCACCGTTGCCGAGGCCTATCAAGCCGCACGCGCGGCCGCTTCGCCCGACGACCTGATATTTGTTGGCGGAAGCAACTTTGTCGTTGCCGATTTCCTCACTTCCCTACGGGGGTGATGTCAAACTGAATCTGACCGAGAGTAGTGTCGCCGAAACTTTGCTCAAGTGATTTTTCGGCTTTTAAAACAAGGTCGTCGATGGCACCAAATCGGTTGTCAAAGCCGGGAATAAAATCTCCAAATCCTTGATTGTCAAGTTGATGAACGATGTCGCTGAGTCGGCATTGCGATAGTTCGTATGCCGGATTAAGGGGAGCATCGCCACTGTCGCTGTCGGTGTTGAGGTGGGTTACCATCCCGGCGCGATAAAGCCGACGGCACACGTCGTCGACAAGTCGCGGCGGCAACAGGTAGTCGTCAGAAATCTGCCTCGGGGTCAGCGGCGCCATTTTCAACTCAAAGCGGCGCGAGATAATCAGCAGGATGGCGATTGTCACCTTCTCCATGTAACTTTGTGAGATATTGGTGATTTGCTTGTCGAAACTGAAACGGAAGAAATTCTGGGAAGCATAGCAAACCAGAGCACCGATAAGCGCAATCAGCCACACCAACTGCATCCATATCATCAACATCGGCAGGAACGAGAAACTACCGTAGATGGCGTTATATTTGGTGACATAAATCTGGCCGGTCACAAAGAGCCATTGCAACACCGTGAAGCCTGTGCCAGCAAGAAATCCGGCAAAAAGGGCGTTGGGGATGCGCACTTTTGTGTTTGGTATCAAGATGTAGGCCCCGGCAAAGAAGAGACACGAAAAGAAGTAGGAAAGCAGGTCGAGCCCTATCTCCATGAGCGGCGTGATGAACCCGGCGGGGAATATTTTCTGCAAAAACGACGACATGAAGATTTGGATACCGCTCGAGCATATCATCAACACCGGTAGCACGAGCAGAATGGCTGTATAGTCAGTAATCTTGCGCCAAAACGAGCGCCCTTCCTTGACGCCCCACACGTTGTTGAACGAGTCCTCGACATCCATCATCAGCGAAATCAATGTCCAAAGCAGGAACACGATGCCGACGCCCACAAAGATGCCCTCCGATGAGTGGGCCAGATAGGAGTCGACAAATTTGAACGCCGCCTGGAGGGCCGTGCGCTGGGCCGGGAAGATTTGAAACAGTTGAGTCTCAAGCAGATTCTGGAAGCCGAAACCGCGGCCGATGGCAAACACCAACGCAAAAGCCGGGACAATGGCGAGCAACGTGCGGTAGGTCATGGCACACGCTCGCGTCTGCAAGTCGGCGCTCAGAAACGACTTGACCGTTAGATTGCCAATCTTGATGATGTCAATTTTCCACGAGTGACGCGTGTCGGTCCAGACATCCTCGCTGACATAGGCCCACGTGCGCGTCGCCTTGTCGACCAATCGGTTGAAACGTGATTGCTTTTTCTCGGTATCCATGTTGTTAGAACGCCGCGAGGCGGTTAATTGTTGACGTTGTATCTTGAATTGAAAATTTCATTCTTTAGGCAGAATGTTTGTAGCCCATTCGGGAATATTTTCAACATAGATTTTTCCAATCTGACCGTCTCTAAGACGGAACAACGGGACGGCTTTTGCATTCTCAGCCGAATTATCATACACATAAAGTCGGTCAACCTCTGAAGCAATTTCGGCACAGTTGGCAATAGACTTTATATATCGCGAAATGATTTTTGGTATAGGAACATCATGGCCACCTTTCATTACACGTCGAGCAATACGTAAAGCATTGATTGTCGGATTGTCGGTTCCGATGAAAAATATCCTCACAAAATAACCGGCTTGTTTGGCACGACGAATAAATTCAAGTTTATCGGGAGCCGACATCACTGTCTCGAAAATTAGACTTTCGCCATTGGCGAGACAATCCTCGCGCCACTTTTCGCAAAATAATGCTGCTTG
>JAFLTK010000177.1 GCA_022511505.1 Muribaculaceae bacterium | reverse complement strand
GCGAAATCCTCAAGATATTTTTCGGCATCGGTTGCCGGGAAATGACCCTTGAAGTAATCGCTAATGAGTTTGACCTCACCCGCGAACGCGTACGTCAGATTAAAGAAAAAGCTATCCGCCGCCTCAAAGGCTCGCGTAGCCGCCTCCTCAAGAGTTTCCTCGGATAAGGTCTGCCAAGCTTGGTTTATTTTCTTATTGGCCGGAATTATTTATCAGAATTGTCAGCAATTCAATAATTCTTTTTTATATTTGCACATCAAACAAATATCAAACCCACTTAAACCAAAATCTATCATGAAAAAGATTTTCTCATTGCTGATGCTCGTTGTCATGACAATATCCATGGCAACCACCGCTTGCTCATCGACCGACCGCATTGATGCCGAAATCAGAGCCTATCAGAAACACCTTCCGGAAGATTTGGGTGATGGCATGGTTATGACAAATGTAGCCCACGAAGGAAACTACATCGTTTACACTGCCGAGTATAACGAATCTGAATTCCCCATCTCCCTTATCAGTAGCGAGCCTGCTATTCTTGAGCTTCTAAAAGCCGGCGTAGGGGCTGAAATCCTACAATCAGGCGACTCTGATATTCAGAAACTGCTTGAACTTATGCGTGACGCCAATATGGGAATGAAATATGTTATCATTGGTCTAAAAACCGGCGAACAAGCCGTTATTACTTTCACTCCCGAAGAAATTCAATCAGCTGCAGATTAACGATTTTTAGACCATAAAGTTAACCTTTGGCTGGTCCAACTAATTCGTCCTGATACACAGCGCAAGAGGCCACCGCGGCCTCTTGCGCTTTTTTTACTCCTAAAGTTACTGTTTTTTTGCTAATATTCTATAATTTTTCTTCTAATATGTCACAAAGTGGCATATCGAGTGTTTATCTTTGCACCTGAAAAGAGCCCGGCAACTGAATCAGACAGCACCCGGCCTCGTGTCACTTCTCTAAAATAATACCGAAATGATATCAAAAATCGAAATGAGAAAATGCTGCAACTGCGGCAAGGAGTTCATCCAAATGACCGGCGGCTTTATCTTGAAAACCGAGCCACCGTGTTGCCCCCACTGCGGCAGTCTGAAATCGAAAAAATTGTAAATTCTTTAAAAATTCACCTCACTCATGTTGGGAATTCAAAAGAAATAACTAAATTTGCCAATGAGTTATGATAGTCGGCTTGCCGACATCGGTCACGAAGGTGATTGATTCAGAGCTCAATTAGGCATTTTAGCCCGAAGTCGTGCGTTCCGAAATCGCCAAAATAACGAACAGCAAACCGACCGACGGGAAATTTGAATGCTCACGGTTCATATCGCCCCAGATGTGCCACGTGCACAACTCCGATATGAAAGTGAGGTGAATTTTTTAAGTCTTGTTTGCATGGGTGTTTGGCGATACCCGGAACACAAAGACCAAAAAATTCACCCACTTTTTTATATGCAATAATACACTCTTTAAGATACAATGGACGAAACCAATTCACTATCAGAAAAGGAATTACTTCAGCAATCGGAAGTATTGAAGGAGTTTGAGAAGGAATTAATGGTGCAATTAGATGGTTTGGCTACCAACCTTCCCGAACTTTATCAAGGTTATGCAAATTTGGTTCGTGAAACTTTTACAGCAGCCTTTGATTTTATATCAGTATCCTCTGATAAGTCAAAAAAAATAGGTTTGGCCGTTGAAGTGTTAGCACGCGGCATTGAAGCGTACGGTGCATTTAAGGCTGCCAGAGAGCATAACAAACGACTTGATAAATACCTGAAAATTAAGCAAGAATACGCATCTCTCAATAAGTCAAAAATCAACCGACTCAAGAGGGAGATAGAACGCAAGTTGCCCGGTTCTGAGAGATTGTTTGACAAGTTTACAAGCATGAATTTCGATTTGTCTGACAAACCTAAGGATTTGATTATCCGTCAGGCCAATTTATCGCTGAGATATCTGACACTTTACCGAACCAACCTTTTTCTTTTGGCTCTCAGCGAGTATCTGACAAAAGAATTTGAGGCTTGGAGTTATGGCAACCAGACCTCCGGGGTGCAGAAGCCTGACTATTATAGTGTCAATGCCCATCTATTAGATGAATTATATGGTGTTGAGGACGGTTTTGAGACCATTGAGGCTTTATGCGATCAACAAGGACGCTTTACCGGGGCCGACATTATTCTATTGTCAGATCCCCAATTATGCATATATTCATTGCAAAACGTTCTTTGTGAAATCGACATGTCAGCAGCCTCGCCGGTTGTTAGGACTCTTATATCCAATAATCCGGGATTCAAACACTATACCCGAGTAACAAAAGATGTAAGAGACCATATTAAAGATAATCCGGGAGCCAAAGTATGGCTCGCCTGTATTATCGGAGCAATCATTACAACGCTATTTATAATCTTTTACTTCCCGGCCGAAGGTTATAAATGGTGGGTGTTGGGAATTGCTTTGGCGGCAATACTCCGCATTGGCATTAAGAACTCAAAGAATGCTAAAATTAAACATATAATTGACGGAGAACAGAAGACCGATGAGACCGATGCCTCGATTCTTCAGTTATGCGGCTACGTGGAGGTAAAAGAAATTGACTATGAACGCAAAAATACCACGTCGGCGCTTATAAAAGGATTTTTTAACATGTAAAATATTAGAGATATGGAAGACAACAACAATTATTATCCCGCTGAGACAAACTCGGACGCGAGTCTGACCGTCCAAGAGTTTTCAGCGATTGTCCATCGAGCCGACAATATCGTGAACAATGTTGCCGGTATTGTCAACAATGTTACCTCAACAGTTGTGGAACTCCGTCAGGTATCTGCCCAGGTTGAGTTAGAATGTGCTAAATTGGACCAGGCCATTGACGCTCTGATGATAAAGGCACAGAGAGACATAAGAATCTACGAGCAGTCGATTCCTACTCTCGACAAGCAATTTGAGCGTTTGCACGATCGAATGGATAAATTAATGGACAAGGCAATGGACCTTCTGACAGAGGATGTATCAGAGAACGGCATAGCAAAACAAGAAGCCATTATGAGACTTGTCGAGGTAACTAATGACTCGCTGAACTCCCTAATTCAGAAATTAATCCCTAATTATTGATGGATTACAATAAAAACTTCCTGGCCAGAACATACTGGCAACTTATTCTTGTCTTCGCGGTAGTTTTTCTACTGGGAATGTACAGGAATAGTAAAGCCATGGATGGTCAGGCCGAAAATTCATTACCCGAAAAACTGGTGCCCGAAATTGTCTCTGAGGATTCTTCTTTTATTCCTGATTTAGTTTTTGGAAGCGACGAGAAATGGGAAGAGGCAACCAAAGACACTGACGACAAGACACTTTTCTTGATAGGCGAAGGAAACATCGGTAGTGACAGCGTGACCGCAAAATGTCGATATAACGTGGTTGAGGGAACTATGTCCGGTCGTTATCGACACGAAAACGGCACAACTCTCGATCTGAACGGTATGGTTCTTAGTGGAGGCAACGAGTTAATTATTAATCTTGGCCATAAGTCAAATAAGACGTTTTCTACAATGACATTACACCCCGTTGAGAGCGAGACAGCAAAAGGTAGGTATGTCTTCAAGGGCCAATGGGGAAAATCTCATAAACCTATAAAAATAACATTTACAGTTAAATAATATGGGAAATGTTCTAAAGAAAGTCGATCTGACGAAATATTCTGAGATGTATCAGGACGTGGAGAATCACTTTCAGCAATTGGAGAAGGAGAAAGACAATTTTGAGGACACTACCTCATACAATATGGTATTACTTGCTAAAAAGTATGATGACTTTTTACTCGACCCGATTGTTGGATTCTTCATCCCGGGAGTGGGCGACATCATCTCCTCTGTAGCCGCATTGCCTGCACTCTATGTTGCAATGTTTAAGTTGCGATCCGTCAAACTAACAATTGCCATTCTTTATATCACCATCTTAGATGTGCTTTGTGGCCTAATTCCTTTTGCCGGCGACATTGTGGATGCGTTTTATAAATCCAACAAGAAAGCACGCCGATGGATCATAGGTTATGTCGAAGGAGATCCTGATACAATATCAGAAATAAACAAAGCAGCCACATGGGGAGTCGTTGGACTTGTCATTTTAGGTTTTATTATTTATCTTCTTTTTAACGTTATAATGTCCATATACAACTGGTTTGCCGGACTATTTTAAAATTTGAGACTATTATGGCATTACACAAAGTATGGGAGATTGTGCCCAAGAAGACCAGGGCTATCAACGGGCAGTCGCTTTCGCCGGCTATGAGAGTTGTGGTGACCACCAACAACTACACCAACAACCCGTTTAACAGCACTTCCCTTGAGCAGGTAATCGAGGCCTATAAGCGTTTCTACAATTTCGATTACCGGAAGTGTGGTTGCATGCCTATCGATTTTGATTTCAGACCATTAGACTGATACTTGGAAAACATTCCTAACGATTTTTTGGGAACAGAGGCGACGTTTCAATGCCTTCTGTTCCCAAAAACTTTATGGAGCCTTCGAGCGTCGCTGTGGTGTTCAAGATTTACTCCCGATTCTTCGCCGAGCAGAGATAAGACCTGAAATTGTTGATTTCGGTGCCGGAGATACCCGCCATGTCGGCTCCGGCATAAACGACATGTTTCTCCGCGACTAAATCGGGAAAAGCCCTCTCAAAAGACCTGATACCTTTGAGAAAATCGGGATGAAACGTCTGACTTGATTTCACCTCTATCAAGTCAAAGCGATTCCCATTTTTCCTCAACAGGTCTACCTCGTTACCGTTGGAATCTCGATAAAAATAGAGTCCCGTTTCCTTTCCTATGTTATAAAATGATTTTAGACATTCCATGACAATCATGTTCTCAAATAAATGCCCTCTCATCTTATCGCGGTTCATCATCTTGGGCGTGTCTATATCCAGTAAATAACTTGCGAGCCCGGTGTCGGCAAAATAGAGTTTGGGGCTCTTGGTCAGTCGCCTTTTCGTATTTGTAAAAAAGGGCGGCAAGAGGTAGATGATGTAAGACGCCTGAAGCACAGACAGCCATGAATTTATTGTATTGACAGCAACACCGAGTTCATTTGATAGCTCAGAAGCGTTGAAAACACTTCCAATGCGAGCGGCGCATAGGCAGATGAAACGATGAAATGTGTTGAGGTCTTTAATGTTTAATAAGTCTCTGACGTCTCGCTCGAGATAGGTCTTGACGTATGACGGATAATAGAGGCGTGGTATATTTTCTCCACTCCATATTGCGGGGTAGAAACCGCGGTATAATATGTCGTCTTCTGAGAAAGTTCTAATCTCATTATTGTTTTCCAGTTCTGAGAGTGAAAGAGGGAGAAGTTCAAACACTCCGCTTCTCCCGGCCAAAGACTGGGTAACACTTTTCAATAACGAGAACTGAGAATTTCCCGTGATGTAGAATCGTCTGCTTCTGTCTACGTCAACAATTCCCTGAATATATGACAATAATGTAGGGTAATTCTGAATCTCATCAATTATCATCTCGTTGCCAAATTGGCTCAAGAATCCTCTGGGATCGCTTTCGGCGATCAGTCTTGTATCAGGATCCTCAAGTGACGTGTATGGACAATCAGGGAAAATATGGCGATAAAGCGTTGATTTGCCCGATTGCCGAGGGCCCGTCAGAGTTATGACAGGAAAATATTGCGAGGCTTCCAGAATCGGATGTGCCAGTGCACGAGGAATATAGGTAGACATAACGACAAAACGGTTTTTGAATTATGTAAATTTTCAGTGACACTGCAAATTTACATATTCTTATTGAGACGAGCAAAAATTTCGCGACAAACATGGGGAATTTTGCGAGGCTTAGAGAATCGTATGTACCAATGCAAGAGGGATATAGATTGATTACCGGCGCTGTGTTCTCGTTTATCATGGTGTTCTAAGCCTTGACGATGCCAAAGTAGACATAACGCCTGAATGGTCATAGAATTATGTAAATTTTCAGTGACACTGCAAATTTACATAATTTCATGGGTGTGCCATCAAAAAAACCTATGATTAAATGTTAACTCATTGATATTGAGAATGTGCCGTGGAACGGCGCCAATTTCAATAGCCCCGCACTTCAGAGCGAAGCGAGTTTTGCTGCGTGGGAAATACCCCGACGGGAATTGCCCTGAGGGACAATCTTTCTCATGGCACCATTCGCCAGACTATTGCTCGCAGTGAGATTTCGTCCCGCCGGGACGATTTTCAGAGGAGGGGCTTTTCCGCGCACTGCGCGCTTCGCGCTTGTACGCGGTTATTGAAATATTCATCGCTCC
>JAFLTK010000176.1 GCA_022511505.1 Muribaculaceae bacterium | reverse complement strand
TACCCGCATGGTTTACGCATCAAGGTTACGGTTGCCTTTAGGAACTTCGATGTCTTTTGCCATCTTGTCCGCTTGATACGCCTTGGTACCATGTTTATCTCCCATTCGGTCGATGAGCTAAAGGTTCTGTTCGTCAGGCCACGATTTCGCTATCGCTTCTTCTCTCCCAAGCGTCACCGCTTGAAACTTGCGAGTCGCTACGGGGTTCGTCGGCAACTACGCCCCTTATGGACTTTCACCACAGATACAGAACATGCCCGTCATACTACTAAAAAAGGTCGATACCGGGTGGTAACGACCTTTATCTTGGTATGCGTTGTGGAAATTATTCGCCGGGAATAATTGCTTCGCTGGGGCAAACCTCTGCGCAAGAACCGCAGTCGATGCAAGTATCGGGGTCGATGTGATAGATATCGCCCTCTGAGATAGCCTCAACGGGGCAAACGGGGAGGCAAGTGCCACAAGCAACGCATGAATCAGTAATTACGTAAGCCATAGTTTTTGATTGATTTTTATAATTGAACAAATGTTGGTAATGGTTGTGCAAAGATAGTATTTTCTTATTGTTTTGAGCAACTTTTTATATAAAAATCTCGCGAGAATTTTATCATTGTTGCTTTAGCCGGGCTCGACCGCAGGTTAGTCAACCTTGATTACAAGGAAGTTAGTCGTCTGCCAAAATCGTGCGGGATTGGTGATTTTAATAACTTTCTGACCGTTCTCGTCAACGATGGTGTAGGTGTCTTTGGGCTGTCCGGTCATAATCTCGGCTTTCTTGGCATGGGTGTTGATCGTGGTCAGGTTGCGACGGTCGGCGGTGGTGAAATAGCTTTCGTCAAAGTCGCCTTTCATGATTTTGGTCTTGCGTAGGAAGCCTGTTTCGATAATTTTGCGCTCTTTGAGTTCTTTAGAGGTGCCGATTGCATAGTAGACGGCGTTGACCTCGGCATCGAGGCGAGCGTTTTCTGACTCTGCTTCTTTGCGGGCCGATGTTTCGTTGGCAAGGCCGGTGTTGAGTGAGTCAACGGCGTTGTTGAGGTCATTTACCTGAGAGCCAAGTTCTTCAATCTGAATGTTGGCCATGGCGAGTTGGTTGGTCAGCGATTTGATTTCGTCCTGCTGGGTTGAGATCTGAGCCTTGAGGTTCTCGATTGTGCGGAGGAGTTGTTTCTTCTCTCCGGACATTGAAGCGAGTTGTTTCTCGAGTTGTGCCAGACGCTCGCGACGTTCCTGAAGCGTTTTTTGAATGGCTATCATATCGTTCTTTATCTGGTCCTTGCGGGACTGAGACTCGGCCGAGAGGTCGGTGGGGGTTGTGATGATTTGCTCGAGGTCTTTGATTTGTGTCATACCGTCGGTAATGTCATTGAAAAGCACGAGGAGGCTGTCGGTAAGAGCCTGCTGCTCGTTCAATTGACCCTGAAGTTGCTCGGTGGTGTTGTCGGCTTGGCCATTTCCACCGTTACACGAAGTCATGGCCATGCCAAAGACTGCGAGAGAAATCAATAGTACCTTTTTCATTGTTTTTTATGGAATTTAAATAGTTGATTATTGTTCTATTGGGGTTGTCAAAAATTATACTCGGAGGGCATAGTGGGCTCGGGAGGACGAGAGTCGCGATATTTGTTGCGATGGGTGCCGGCACGTGATTCCTCCGGCTTGCCACCGATGACGATTACGATTTCGCCACGAGGCGGGTTTTGCTTGAAGTGGTCGATTAACTCGGCAAGCGTGCCGCGTGCGGTTGATTCATGGAGTTTGGAAATTTCGCGGGACACAGAGGCTGGACGGTCGGTGCCGCACACTTCGGCGAGTTGCTCCAATGTTTTGACCAGCCGCAAGGGCGACTCGTAGATGACGCTGGTTCGAGTCTCATCGGCAATTGCGGCGAGACGGCTTTGACGTCCTTTTTTGGGGGGCAAGAAGCCTTCAAAGCAGAAGCGCTCGCAAGGCAAACCTGAACTGACAAGCGCGGGCACGAATGCCGTAGGTCCGGGGAGTGTGATAACCTCGATGCCACGACGGCGACACTCGCGCGAAAGCATGAAGCCGGGGTCGCTGATGCCTGGTGTGCCGGCATCGCTTACAAGCGCAATGTCGTCGCCGGCTTCGACTGCGTCAATGATGCCTTCGACCTCGGTGTGTTCGTTGAATTTGTGGAAACTGCGACACGGTGTTTCGATGCCAAAGTGGCGCAACAGTACCGATGATGTTCTTGTATCCTCACAAAGGATTACCGATACTTGACTAAGGGTGGCGATGGCTCTGGGAGCCATGTCGTCGAGATTGCCAACGGGCGTTGGGACTATGTATAATCGGCCTGACATAATGCCGTCGTGATGGGGTTACTGGAAATGGTTGAACACCTTCTGCATAAAGTCTTTAACATCTTCGCTATCGGCGTTCCAGCAAAGGTCGTCATAGAAATATTCCTCGGCTTCATCGTATGAACTCATCGCCATGATGACGTCAAGGGCTTCAGCGAAACGCGCTTCGGAGTTTTCAAACAGTTCGCGACGGAATCGGAATCGGTCGTTGAGAGTGAAAGCGCGGCGAATGTCTCGTGAGGTTTTTATAGCGAGTTTCTCGTCAAGGCGCATCGGCGCGACCTGTTTCTCGGGCTCGCGGGCTGACGGCTCGTTTTTGACAGCAATGGGTTCTTGGTATTTGAGTTCTTCGGTCACTGTCTCAATCGCCTTTACCTCAGGCATATACACGGGAGGAACTACGTGGGGAACTGTGGCAGGACTATTGAATGTGGTAACGATTACCTCCGGTTGGGTTTCTTCGTCGGAATTGTCATCATCGTCGACATCAAAGGGGTCGGCGTCGTCGATTTCTTCCTCAAATGTTGCGGCTGCAATCGCTTGATTTGCGATTTCGTCCTCGTCAGATGCAAATGCAACTGCTGCTACTTCCTCAGCGGGTTCTGTAGCCTCTGCGGCTTCGGTGACATCTGCAACTTTGGCCGGCACGGCAGTTTCAGCGGTTTCGGTGGCCCAGGCGGTCGAAATCTCATCGTCAATTATAGCCTCAGAGGCGTCTTTGACAACTGTTATATCATTGGGTTCATCGACGCGTGCCGAAGCAAAGGCATCGGCAAGGATGGCGACTTTTTCGGTGATGAGGTTGGTAACACGCTCAACGTCACCACTTTGGTTATGTTGTAGCAACGACAGCAATCCTTCAATTTCGATAACTGTCTTTAACAGCGAGGTATAATCTTTTTCCATGTTGCAAAACTACTGAAAAAACTCAAACTTTGATTATATTTTTGAAAAATATTTCAGTTTTGTCTCTCAATTTGTTGCCAGACGGTCGAGCAGCATATTGGCGATATGATTCTTAACGGCGGCGCGGTCGGCTGTGAAACCGTTTACAAGGACAACGATTGTGTGGGTGGGACATCCATCTTTGTCAAGCATATAGCCACCAAAACATTGGATTCCCCTCATGCTGCCCGTTTTCATCGCGACACGTCCTTCGAGGGCCGTCCCGCGCAAGAAATTTTTCATGGTGCCGTCCATTCCTGCTCGTGGGAAAAGAGCAACATAGTCGGCAGCGACACCGGTTTGGAGCATTTGGCGATAGAGACCGGTCAAAAACAGCGCCGAGAGGCGGTTGGCTCGGGACAGCCCGCTACCATCCTCAATGACAAGGCGGTCGGTATCGATGCCAAAGTCTTCCCAAAGGAAAGATTCGCGCTCAATGGCGTCGGCGCGCGTACCCCCGGCGGGCGCAAGCGATCTAAGCATACCCTCGGCCATCATATTGTCGCTGCGTACCATCAGCGAACGTAGTATTTCGCGGACGGTTGGCGAAGTGTGGGTATATATTAATGTGGTAGTCGGCTCAGGGGTCAGTTTTCCCGCTGAGACTGATATGCCTCGACGCTGTAATGCGGCTACTACTTCGTGCTTCATAGATGCGGCGGGATTGGGGTTAGCGTATGTGTCGCTATGACCGCGGCGGGGGATGGTTCCGGTAACGACAAACTGGCGTGAGTCTAGGTCGCGCGAAACTTTCAAACCACCTTTACCTCCTTGTTTTGAGATAGTTGTGCCGGGAACAGCCGGCTCCATAGTCCCGGACGGGAGCGACATTTTTATAGTATTATCCTTATAGTTAGCGCCATATAGTCCGGTACCGTATGGCCAAAGGATATCTTCCTTGAGCCATGAGGCCGGCGTGCCGGGGTTGGCAAATCCACCTGTACCTATCATGATGTCGCCGGCAATGTTGCTAATGCCTGATCGGGCAACGGCGGCGGCTATGCTGTCGGCAAAACCAAGATTATCAGGAAAATGGCGCGACTCGATTGTAGGGTCGCCGCAACATTCGATAACAAGGTTGCCCCTAAGGGTGGAGCCCGCGATTTCACCTTGAGCAAACACGGGGGTGGTAAAACGGCGTTCGCCGTCCTGAGTCGACAACACGGCAGCCGATGTTACCGACTTCATGACCGATGCCGGGACGAGCCATAGTGAGCCGTTGTGGTCCATAACAACGCTGTCGGCTTGCAAATCATAGATGAGTACGGCAACCTTCTCGGGATCGATGCCCTTGATTTGATAGGGAAAGGCAGCGTAGGTTGCAACTGCACTCGCGATGAATGCACATGTCAAAAAAACGCGTCTTAAAATATCGCCGCTGAGTGATATAATGGTCTTAATCATAATCAATTTTAATTTTTTAGGACAACAAAGATAATAAGTTTATCGGAAATTACTAAATTTGCAGTGTTGAAAATCATCAAAACGTCAACTGATGGTAACAAAGACTCGCGAAAAGTTGATAGAAGTGGCCCGTCAACTCTTTGCCAATAAGGGCATTGAGAACACAACGATGAACGATATTGCCAACGCCTCAGACAAGGGGCGCCGCACTATCTATACCTATTTCAAAAACAAGCGCGAGATTTATGATGCCGTTATCGAGCGCGAAAGCGAACAGCTAGTGATGCGACTTCGCGAGGTTGTGGCCCTCGACCTTGAGCCACAAGAAAAACTTCGTCGCTATCTGTTGACCCGCTTTGAGATTGTCGACGAGACGGTTCACCATCACGACAGTGCGTTGCGTTCACTATTCCGCGGCGACTTCCGACGCATTGACCGCATTCGTCGTCTTGCCGTTGCCAAGGAGCGAGACCTCTTTGATAGCATTATCACTCAGGGGGTGAATGCCGGCGTTTTTGATTCAGAGCAAGCAAGTCTGATAGGCGATGTCGAGACTATTATCTTTCAGGGGGTTGACTACTCCCATTTTCGCAACAACTTTAGTCAAATTCGCACAACTCCCGAGTCGCTTCGCGTCAGCGTTATCGACTTTATTGTCAACGGTTTGCTTAAAAGATGCCCCACTTAATCCGCTATTCTCGAATAACCAAAATTACATTATAATCAATCTGTAAAGAAACAATGAAACTTCTCGAAGGAAAAACAGCCCTTATCACCGGCGCCGCTCGCGGCATTGGTAAGGCAATAGCCCTGAAATTTGCAGCCGAAGGCGCCAACATCGCTTTCACTGACCTCGTTATTGACGAAAACGGCCTCGCTACCCAGGCCGAAATTGAAGCCCTTGGCGTTAAGGCTAAAGGCTATGCCTCAAATGCTGCCGACTTCACTCAGACCAAGGAGGTTGTCGAGCAAGTAAAAGCCGACTTTGGCCGCATCGATATTCTGGTCAACAACGCCGGTATCACAAAAGATGGTCTGATGATGAGAATGACCGAGGCTCAGTGGGATGCCGTTATCAACGTCAACCTCAAGAGCGCGTTCAACTTCATTAATGCCGTTCTCCCCATCATGTTGCGCCAACGCGCCGGCTCGATTATCAACATGGCTTCGGTTGTTGGTGTTCATGGCAATGCCGGCCAGAGCAACTATGCCGCTTCAAAGGCTGGCCTTATCGCCCTCGCCAAGAGTATCGCCCAAGAGGTCGGTTCGCGTAATATCCGCGCCAATGCTATTGCCCCCGGTTTCATTGAAACCGCTATGACCGCCGCCCTCCCCGAAGACGTTCGCAAGGAGTGGGAAAAGAAAATACCCCTGCGCCGTGGTGGTCAAGTTGAAGATATCGCCAATGTGGCAACATTCCTCGCCTCCGACATGTCAAGTTATGTCACAGGTCAGGTTATTCAGGTCGATGGCGGCATGAATATGTAATTGATTTAGCATGAGTTAGCGACGGCGCTTGCCACTGATAACATTTTTTAACACAAATTCTATCCAAAAGTTTTTGCTGTTGTAAAAATAGTTTCTACCTTTGCACTCACAAACATCGCGGGGTGGAGCAGTGGTAGCTCGTTGGGCTCATAACCCAAAGGTCGC
>JAFLTK010000175.1 GCA_022511505.1 Muribaculaceae bacterium | reverse complement strand
CAAATTATCGCCACATTGCCACTCGACAACATCACGCACTTATTTTAAGAGCCGGTTCTAAGCATCTTGAGCGTCGTTCTCCTTTTTCTTGTCGTCCTTGCGCAGCGACCGAGTGACATAATCGGTAAGATAGACCGTAAACAGCGGGAAGATTATCATGCCGGCACACGGCAACACAACGGCGCAAATCTTGCCGGCCGCCGTTGCCGGGTTGATGTTACACCCAACGGTGGTCATGTTCATCATCGCCCACCACAGTGAGTCCCAGTAACTGCTGACCTCAGGATTTATTCGAGCCTCACACTGATAGAAAATCAGCGAGCAGAAATAGGCAATGAACAGCATGATGGTCAGATAGGACATGAAAAGGCTCGTCACGGCGTTGCTTGAAATATATCCTATGACAATCGACAGGGCCAGCGCACCGCGAGCCAGCGGTATGAAGCGCACAAAGTATAACGCCGAGTCGCTCAGGTGTATGTCCATCAGATTCACAATGTTGAGCACCGGTATCGACAACAACAGAAACAGCAGATTGCGACCGAAATAACGCCACTTGCGGTCGGCATAACACAGCCCCACAAAAAAGTCAATCATAAAGACCACACAGACCCAAAACTGGAAAATCATGTAATTGTGGTTTTGCAGAAAATTGACGCGCTCAAACGTGTCGATAGAAATCCACGCAATCAGTCCGGCCGATAACACCAAGACAATCAGGTTCATAACCGTCATGACATAATGCTTTGAACGATTGGCCGGCGTCGGCTGAGCGGCCGGGGTAGAGGAAATGTTTGCGTCCATAATAAGGGTGGCGTTAAAGTGATGAATGTCATTTTATATCTTAACAATCAGAACCCTGATTTCGTTCACCCATCCGCGTCATAACAGATGATGCTACCGTCCAATATAAAATCACTTATCCTCACTGCGGGACGTTTTCACTGCTCTGACTGCCGACAGAAACTCAATGACAGGGGAAATCGCCGCCGGTGGTTTTGTAGCGTTAGAGATTTTATGTAACTTTGCGTTTTCAGAAACTGTCTCCTTAATGAATTGACGATGAATACAACTGCTGATAATTTGAGTCGCGAGGAATTGGCCGAGGTGCGCGCGTCGGTAGGCGCGCTACTGAGGCTAACGGCCGATGTGGCCGAGCCGACCGACTTCCGCCGGCTTAAGGCACTGATGAAACAGGGCGTAGAGACGGGTGCGCTCAACCGCAATCGCCACGGTTTCCACCGCCTTGTCCACAACATTGAGACTGCGCGGCTGATGAGCGAAAAGATTGGCCCCGACCGCCAGATTGTGTTGGCAATCTTGCTGCGTGACCTGTGTCGCGGCGGGATGTTGACGCGCGAGCAGATAAGCAACGAGTGGGGCGACGATGTTGCCTCGATGATTGACAAGTTGCTGAAGACGGCGGCTCTATACAGCAAATCACCGGCGGTGGCAAGCGAGAATTTCCGCAATCTGCTGTTGACGTTTGCCGAGGATATCCGCGTCATTCTGATAATGATTGTCGACCGTCTCAACCTGATGCGCGCTATAAACCATCACCCCGACGAGCAGTTTGTCAAGGACACGGCTCTCGAGGCAAGTTACCTCTATGCTCCCCTATCCCATCGCCTTGGTTTATATACTATCAAGAGCGAGCTCGAGGACCTGGCGATGAAATATACCAACCGCCGGGTTTACACCGAGATTGCGCGTGAACTGAATGCCACCAAGGTTGCGCGCGACAAGTATATCCAGGACTTCATCGCTCCGGTCAAGGCCAAACTGGAGCAGACCGGGTTGAAATTCTCAATCAAGGGGCGCACGAAGTCAATCTCGTCAATCTGGAACAAGATTCTCAAGCAGCACAACGACCTCAAGCACATCTATGACCTCTTTGCAATCCGCATTATCCTCGACGTTCCGCCCGAGCGCGAGAAGGCCGAGTGCTGGAACGTCTACTCTATAATCACCGACATGTATACCCCCAACCCGGCACGCATGAAGGACTGGCTCAGCATCCCCAAGAGCAATGGCTATGAGTCGCTGCACACGACCGTCTATGGCCCCGAGGGAAAATGGGTCGAGGTCCAGATACGCACTCGCCGCATGGACGAGATTGCCGAGAAGGGTCTCGCCGCCCACTGGAAATATAAGGGTATCAAGAGCGAGGACAATCTGGACACATGGATGGCCAACGTGCGCGACATTCTCGAGGCCGGCCAACACGGCCCGTCGGCGCTGATGAAGGACCTCAAGATGGATGTCTACAACAAGGAGATATTTGTCTTTACGCCTCGCGGCGACCTGTTCAAACTGCCGCAGGGGGCAACGGTGCTCGACTTTGCGTTCAACATCCACTCCAAACTCGGGTGTCAGTGTGTCGGCGGCAAGGTCAACGGCAAGAACCGCAAGCTGAACTACAAACTTCACAGCGGTGATACCGTCGAAGTGACCACATCGGCCAATCAGCAACCCAAGCAAGACTGGCTCCAGATGGTTGTCACCTCCAAGGCTCGCACCAAGATTCGCCAAACACTCAACGAGCAGGCCAACCGCCAGGCCGACCTTGGCCGCGAACTGCTCCAGCGACGCCTGAAGAACCGCAAACTCGACATGGAGGAGGCCGACTTGATGAAAGTCATCAAAAAACTTGGCTTCAAGAGCGTTACCGACTTCTTCTCGGCCATTGGGCGCGAGGAAATCAGCGTCAACGATGTCGTTGCCCAATGGGAAGAAATAACAATAAAAAGCGAACCGACCGAGACCCGCTCGGCCGAGGAGTTCCACATCCATCCCGACGACGATACCTCGAGCGCCGGGACCGACGTGGTAATCATTGGCAACAATATAAAGAACATAAACTACAAATTGTCAAAGTGTTGCAATCCGATTTACGGTGACGACGTCTTTGGATTTGTCTCGGCCGAGGGTGTCATCAAAATCCACCGTCGCGACTGTCCCAACGCCGCCCACATCTGCCGCCGTTACCCTGAGCGACTGATTGCAACGCGCTGGAGCGGAAAACTCGGTCACCAGTTTGCCGCCAATCTGCGCATCGTTGGTAACGACGACCTCGGCATCGTCACCAATATCTCGTCGATTATCAACAAGGAGAAAGATGTCATACTCCGCAACATCTCCATCCAGGCCAATGACGGCATTTTTCAGGGCTTCCTGACCGTCGGAGTCAACAACACCGAGTCGCTCTCGGCATTGGTAAAGAAATTAAAAACAGTCAAAGGAGTTAAAGATGTTCAACGTTCCAATTAAACATGTTTTACTGACCGCAGCGACGGCCGTGCTGATGGTCTCATGTGGGGGCGCCGGCAATGACAACGACCGTGCTCAGGCCCTTGTCGACGAGGCAACCCGTGCCCTCGAGTCGCGTCAATACACCCTCGCCGCTACCCTGCTCGACTCGGTCAACAACGCTTATCCCCACGCCTTCGAGGCGCGCCGCGAGACAATGCACTTAATGACCCTCGCCCGCGAGGGTATGACCCTCGACGAGATGCGTCAGGCCGACTCGCTGCGTGTTGTATATCAAATACTTGGCGACTCGCTTGCGCGCCGTCTTGAACTCGTTCGCAATCCGGTCGAAAACTACTTCGTCGGCCCGGGGCAGAATGTCGATGCTCGCAAGGCGACCGGCCTCTATGGCCGCATGATGCCCGACGGCACCATTTACATGATTTCCACCCTCGTCGGTAAAAAGAGCAACCACACGTCGGTCACCGTCTCGCGTGGGGGAGAAAGTGCCACAACCGCCACAATCGCCTTCGACGGCGAGCAGAACGACCGCTCGGGAGGCGTCGAGATGATAAACTACACAGGTAGCGAGTGTGACACAATCGCCCGTTTCATCGCCGCCAACCCCGGCGCTGCCTACTCGCTGACATTCAACGGTTCAACCCCCGTCACCCTACCCCTCCCCGACGGCCAGCGCAACGCCATCGCCCTCATTGCCGAATATCACCAGGCGCTTGAGAACTACCGCCGCCAGAGCGCCCTCTATGACGCCCTAAACCAGCGCCTCGAAGTGATACGCTCCCAGATGGCCCGCACCTACCGCGACTCAACCGACCTCAACACATCCAACTAATCCCATCCTCAAAATCTAACCAAATGGCACCTTATAGAATAGAACATTCAGAAGATGAGAAGATTATGATGTTTGCGGGCTGTTGTATAGAATGGGTCGCTGAAAGGCTCGGTTGCGATTATCAAGAGGTCTTTTCTCGATTGGATCGATTTGGCTTGATTGAAGACCTAATCATAGGTTGCTATCCTGCGTTACACACCCAGAGCCGCCAACACGTAACAGAAGATATCATAACAGCCCTTGAAATCAGAGAAAACGCCGCCCTATGAGTGCAATTATTGAAGTATACCACGCAGGTGTCGACATAATTCCCAAACCGGATATTTATCACAGCCGACCTCAACTCGACTTTGGGCCTGGGTTCTATATCTCTGATATTTATGAACAGGCCGTGAATTGGGCTCTGCGACGTGCAGTTGTTCTAAATGGCCAACCAATAATAAATAAGTATCTATTAAAAAGGGATGAACTACTTGCAAATTTAGATGACAAGGCAAAAATATTTCCCGAATATGATGAGGAATGGTTTGACTTTGTTGTTGGTAACAGACTTGGACAAGAGAATTGGAGACTATTCCACTATATTGAGGGAGGCGTTGCCGACGATCGCGTGATTGTTACCATAGACCAGTATATGAACGGGTTTTATACAAAAGATTACGCTTTGGAGTCTCTAAAATATCTTAAACCCAATAATCAGATTTGCCTTTCAAAGCAAGATTTAATTGATGAATATTTGGAGTTTAACGATAGTATAATTATCGACCGTCTATGACACAAGAGAATTTGAAAATCATACAAACAATTATGCGAGGTTCACGCATCGGTTTGATTGCGTGTAAGATAGCCGAAAGTCTCTCTATTTCTCATATAGAAGCCTTTAGGAAATTCTATCATAGCGAAACATGTCGCAAATTCCATGACAGACGAACAGGTCTCTACCTGGTTGGCGATAACTATATAGTCCAAGAATTTTTATCTGAAATTGATTGAGCGATGGAAGAATTTTACATGGAACCGTCTCATGACGAGATAGTTATGGCATTTGTCGCCTCTTGTATTGAGGATGTTGCCGACCGTCTTAATGTTGACTATTCTGAAATTTTTGAAAGAATGGAACGAGTTGGCCTTATCGATCAATATATCTATCCATGTTATGAAGCGCTCCACACCGAAAGTCGCGAAAACCTGACAACGAGCCTTATCAACACCTTAAATCGATGGGAAAATGAAAAATAGCGACGGTATAATTGAAGTTTATCATGCAGGAACCGAGATAATAAAAAGTCCTGATTGCAAATTTGGCAGAAAGGACCTTGATTTTGGCCATGGTTTCTACCTAACCGATATATATGATCAAGCGATAAATTTTGCTCACGCCCGCGCGAAAGATCGGAAAATGTCTGCCATTATAAATGTTTACCTTCTGGATAAAGACTCATTACTCCGCGAAGCCAGGAGTTTAATTTTCAACTCATATAATGATAAATGGTTAGATTTTATCGTTGCTTGTCGTAGCGGTAAAGAAGTCTGGAGAGACTATGATTATATTGAGGGAGGCGTTGCCGATGACCGCGTTATCAATACAGTCAATCTCTTCATGCAAGGCGTGTTATCTAAGCCCGAAGCCTTAAGAAGATTGCATTATATGAAACCCAATAACCAGATTTGTATTCTTAATCAAGAATTGCTGAATAAGCATTTACAGTTTACTAATTCGTTAACATTGAGCAAAGATGGATCATTATAACAAGACAGTGCTTGACATAATCAGATGGGGTCGCATTGGGTCTATCTCGTGTCGACTTGCCGAGCGACTCAACATAACCCCTCTCGAGGCATTAAAAAAGTTTTATCGCAGCGAGGCGTGCCGGCGTTTCCATGACCGCGGCACGAAGCTCTACTTATTCAGCGATTTATACATCGTTGACGAGTATCTTATTGAGAATAATATCCCCTTGGACTGACCCATTGGTACCGAGGCAGTCTCGACGACTGACTCTCAGTCGGCTGCAATTGATTTTTGTCTGCCACCGGCGGGTATGAGCCCGAAGGGCGAAATTCATCACCGGAGCCCAAAGAGTTATTAACAAAAAGGGGGAGTTATGAACATTTAACGCAATTTCACGCTGCAACGTTTCACGGAACCGATTTTTTTATATTACTTTGCAAATGACTTTGTTGGGGCAATGTTCCACGCCCTCGGCAGCCCTCCAATCGACTGCTATCAGGGCGCCGCGACAACTTGCTCCCGCTACAGTCTATAAACCAAC
>JAFLTK010000174.1 GCA_022511505.1 Muribaculaceae bacterium | reverse complement strand
ATGTCCCCTTGGACGAGAACGGTAAAATCACCGACGATACCCGCATCCGCGGTGCACTCCCTACTTTGAAAAAGATTCTTGCCGATGGCGGCTCGCTCATCATCATGAGCCACATGGGTAAGCCCAAAGGCAAGGTCAACCCCAAGATGTCGTTGGCCCAGATTAAGGACGCTGTTGCTCAGGCACTTGGCACCGACGTTGAATTTGCAGCCGACTCAGCCGATGCTTTAACTCAGGCTCAGGCGCTCAAGCCCGGTCAGGTGCTTCTGCTCGAGAACCTGCGCTTCCACCCCGAGGAGGAGGGCAAGCCCGTTGGTATCGACAAGGAGGACCCTGAGTATGACAAGGCAAAGAAAGAAATGAAAGCCCGTCAGCAGGAGTTTGCCAAGACACTTGCCTCATACGCCGACGTTTATGTCAACGACGCGTTTGGCACCGCTCACCGTCGCCATGCTTCGACCGCCGTTGTCGCCGACTACTTTGACGACGACCACAAGATGCTCGGCTACCTGATGGAGAAGGAAGTTCAGGCTGTCGACAACATCCTGAGCGACATCAAACGCCCCTTCACCGCCATCATGGGCGGCTCAAAGGTTTCGACCAAAATCGGTATCATCGAGAACCTCATGGACAAGGTAGACAACCTCATCCTTTGCGGTGGCATGACCTACACATTTGCCAAGGCTCTCGGCGGCAAGATTGGAACCTCAATCTGCGAGGACGACAAACTCGACCTCGCTCTTGACATCATCGCCAAGGCAAAGGCCAAGGGCGTGAACCTCGTTCTCGGCACCGACTGTGTTGCCGGCGACAAGTTCAGCAACGAGGCCAATCAGATGATTTGCTCGGTAATGGAAATTCCCGACGGTTGGGAAGGCATGGATGCCGGTCCCGAGACTCGCAAACTGTTTGCCGACGCTATCAAGGGCGCCAAGACCATACTTTGGAACGGTCCCGCCGGCGTGTTTGAGTTTGACAACTTCACTGCCGGCTCGCGCGCAATCGCCGACGCTATCGTTGAGGCTACTGCAAACGGCGCCTTCTCGCTCGTTGGCGGTGGCGACTCTGTTGCCTGCATCAACAAGTTTGGTCTGGCCGACAAGGTTTCATACGTTTCAACCGGTGGCGGCGCCCTCCTCGAGGCTATCGAGGGCAAGGTGCTTCCCGGCATCGCCGCTATCCGTGGCGAGAAATAATTGACCCGCTGAAATACAGGCGGCCGTGCCAATTGCCCGATGGACAACCTGCACGGCCGCTTTTTATTAATTCCAATTGCGCATGCGCTATTGGAAGTTTAAAGATAAGAGTTTAAAGATTATCTAAGGCTTTAATGAAGAAGGAAATAGTAATAGCGCGTGTCGACGAGGCGTGTCGCCTGAACGGGTTGTATACGTTGCTGAAACTTTCACGCACCGACGGCGGCAGTTTTGCCGGAACACGCCCGGGTCAGTTCGTCGAGGTGCAAGTGCCCGGTGGAGAAACGTTGTTGCGTCGCCCCATTTCGGTGAACAACGTCGACGAGGCGGGACGCTTATGGTTACTCGTTCGCAAAGCCGGACGAGGCACCGCCCGACTGGTCGAAATGACAGCCGGCGACAGCCTGAACATTGTCACCCCGCTTGGCAACGGTTTTACGGTCGATTTCGCGCCCGGTAGCCGCGTTCTGCTCGCCGGTGGAGGCGTTGGCGTCGCGCCGATGCTTTACCTCGGCAAGTACCTGAAAGACAAAGGTGTCGATGTTGAGTTTCTGCTCGCCGCACGCTCAAAGGGTGACTTGCTTGAACTTGAAGAGTTTGAAAAGATTGCACCCGTCAACATCTCGACCGACGACGGCTCGGCCGGTGAGCCGGGGCTCATCACTGCCAACAGCGCGCTTGGTCGCGACTGGGATATGGTTTGCGTCTGCGGCCCGGCGCCGATGATGCGCGCCGTCGCCGATATTTGTCGCCGCCGCGACATCGAGTGCGAGGTTTCTCTTGAGAACATGATGGCGTGTGGCGTGGGCGCTTGCTTGTGTTGCGTTGAGAAGACCGTTAAAGGAAATGTTTGTGTCTGCACCGAGGGTCCGGTGTTTAATATAAAGCAACTGACATGGTAAATCTTGGAGTAAAAATTGGACAACTGGAGTTGAAGAACCCGGTGCTGACAGCCTCGGGCACATTTGGTTATGGCGTAGAGTTCGCCGACTTTGTCGACCTCAACCGCCTTGGCGGCTTCATTGTCAAGGGCACGACGCTCGAGCCTCGCGAGGGAAATGACTACCCGCGCATGGTCGAAACGCCGTCGGGCATGCTGAACGCCGTCGGGCTCCAGAACAAGGGCGTTGACTATTTCATCGACCACATCTATGAGAACCTGTTGCAATATGACAGCGAGATAATCGTCAATGTATCAGGCAAATCAATCGACGACTATGTCGAGGTTGCTCGCCGCTTGCAGCCACTGGACCGCATCCGCGCCATTGAGGTCAACATCTCGTGTCCCAACGTCAAGCAGGGCGGCATGGCCTTTGGCACCACCACCGACGGGGCCGCGGCCGTAACGGCAGCCGTGCGTCACGCGTGGGATAAAACGCTGATTGTCAAACTGTCGCCCAACGTTACCTCGATTGCTGACATCGCCCGCGCCGTTGAGGCCGAGGGTGCCGATGCCGTCTCGCTGATAAACACCCTGATGGGTATGGCCATCGACATCGAGCGTCAGCGCCCCTATCTGTCGACAACGACCGGCGGACTGTCGGGACCTGCGGTCAAGCCCGTAGCCGTGCGCATGGTGTGGCAAGTTGCCCATGCCGTCAAAATTCCCGTCATCGGTCTTGGCGGAATCATGTCCGGCGCCGACGCCATCGAGTTCATGCTTGCCGGAGCGCGCGCCGTCCAGATTGGCACCGCCAACTTTGTCGACCCCGCCGCCACAATGAAAATCCTCGACGATATCACCGCTTACTGCAACCGCCACAACATCGCCGACATCAACGACCTCGTCGGCCTCGTCTAACCCCTCTCCCCCCAATCGAGTAAAAGCGTCAACTACTTAGCCGGGGCGATTCTTCAACCAAAGAATGGTCCCGGCTTTCAATTAATTCGCACGAATGTTTTTAAATGTGAGCGGGGGTTTGTAACTTTGTGGCTGGAAAAGCGATTGAAATTATGGAAGTTCTCTATGAAGATAATCATATAATTGTGGTCAACAAGGCCGTTGGCGAGATTGTGCAAGGCGACAAGACGGGCGACACGCCGTTGAGTGAGACCGTCAAGGAGTGGATTAAGACCACCCACGGCAAGCCGGGCAACGTTTTCCTCGGAGTGGTCCATCGCCTCGACCGCCCCGTTGCCGGGGTTGTGGTGTTTGCCAAAACCTCCAAGGCGTTGACGCGCCTTAACGAGATGTTTCGTCTCGGCAAGGTCTCCAAGACCTACTGGGCGTTGACTCGCAATAAGCCGCCGCACGACAACGACCGCATCGTCAGCCACATCACAACCGTCGAAGCCACCAACAAGTCGACCGCATGGCCGTCGCCCCGTCGAGGCTCCAAGGAGGCCGTGCTCAGCTATCGCTATCTTGCGGCATCTGACCGCTACCATCTCCTCGAGGTCAATCTCGAGACCGGCCGCAAACACCAGATTCGCGTTCAACTCGCCTCGATAGGTTGCCCCGTCAAGGGCGACCTCAAATATGGCGACCGTCGCTCGAACCCCGACGGCGGCATCTCGCTGCTCGCGCGTCGCGTGGCGTTCATCCATCCCGTCTCGGGAAAACTCATCGACGTCACCGCACCCCTCCCTGACGAACCCCTCTGGCAAGCGTTCACATCCATCAACCCCGGTATCGACAACAGCAAACTTGCCACCGATAAACTGCCATAAAACATAATTCTTGCGCACGGTTGAAAGGGTTTATAAGTAAATTTATGCTTTTTTCTTAAATTTTCTTAGCGGTTAGTTTGTTAAATGAATGTAATTGACTATTTTTGTAGACGGCTAAAAACATAACCAAAGAATATATACCCTAAAATACCTTATATGGAAAACAAAGAATTGATGGACCAAGTAAGAGCCAAGGCTCAAGTGTGGCTCGGTGAAGGCTATGATGCCGAGACCCGTGCCGAAGTAAAGAAATTGCTCGAATCAGAGGACGCTACCGAACTCATCGAGTCGTTCTATAAAGACCTCGAGTTTGGTACCGGTGGTCTCCGTGGCATCATGGGCCCGGGCTCTAACCGCATGAACAAGTATACCGTTGGCGCCGCCACCCAAGGATTGGCAAACTACCTCAAGAAGAACTTTGCCGACCTGCCCGAAATCAAAGTGGTCGTAGGTCACGACGTCAGAAACAACTCTCGCAAATTTGCCGAAGTTGTTGCCGACATTTTCACTGCCAATGGTATCAAGGTATACCTTTTTGACAGTTTCCGCCCCACTCCCGAACTCTCGTTCGCTATTCGCCACCTCGGCTGCCAGAGCGGTGTCAACATCACTGCTTCCCACAACCCCAAGGAATATAACGGCTATAAGGCCTACTGGGAAGACGGCGCCCAGGTGCTGTTCCCCCACGACAAAGGCATCATCGACAGCGTGAACGCCATCAAGGGCGTCGACGAAATCAAATTTGACGGCGACGACTCCAAGCTCGAAATTATCGGCGAAAACATCGACCGCGTTTTCCTCGACAAGATTAAAGAACTCTCGCTCAGCCCCGACGCCGTTAAGCGCCACAGCGACCTCAAGATTGTCTATACACCCATCCACGGTACCGGCGTCAAGTTGATTCCCGACTCGCTGCGCAACTATGGCTTCACCAACATTATCCACGTCCCCGAGCAGGATGTGCCCGACGGGAACTTCCCCACCGTTGTTTCTCCCAACCCCGAAGTCCCCTCGGCAATGGCAATGGCTATCGCCAAGGCCAAGGAAGTCGGTGCCGACCTCATCATGGCTTCTGACCCCGATGCTGACCGCGTTGGTTGCGTAATCCGCGACTCTTCAGGCGAATACGTGCTTCTCAACGGTAACCAGATTTGCATGATTCTGGTCAACTACATCATCACCCGCAACAAGGAACTCGGCCTCATCACCGGCAACGAGTATGTTGTCAAGACTATCGTAACCACCGAGGCAATCAAGGCTATCGCCGATGCCCAGGGTGTCAAGATGTTTGACTGCTACACCGGCTTCAAGTGGATTGCCGACGTTATGCGTAATCAGGAAGGCGTCATGCGCTATCTCGGTGGCGGTGAAGAGAGCTACGGCTTCCTCGCCGAGACATTCTGCCGCGATAAAGACGCCGTTTCGGCCGTTTCGCTCCTCGCCGAGGCTTGTGCTTGGGCACGTGACAAGGGTCAGGATTTCCTCGCCATGGTTCAGGACATCTACATCAAATATGGCTTCAGCCACGAAGAAGGCGTCTCGGTAGTACGCCCCGGCAAGACCGGTGCTGAAGAGATTCAGGCCATGATGAAGAACTTCCGCGAGAATCCTCCCAAAGAACTCGGCGGCAGCGAAATCGAGTTCATCAAAGACTATGAAGCACTGACCGAAACCAATGTCAAGACCGGCACCGTCACCAAGCTCGACATGCCTGCCACGAGCAACGTTCTCCAGTACTTCACCGTCGACGGTTACAAAGTATCCATCCGTCCCTCAGGCACCGAGCCCAAGATTAAGTTCTACATGGAAGTCAAGGGCAAGATGGAAACTCCGGCCGACTATGAGCGTGTCAACGCCCAGGCCGTCAAGGACATTGAGGCCGTCAAGACATCGCTCGGCATCTAAAATCCTCTATCGGCGATAGGTGATACCGCTATCCGGCGCATGTCACGTCGCCATCCCGGATAATAAACCCATCATTCTCTGAGGAGACACCGCCATCAGCGCGGCGTCTCCTCTATCTGTATCATACCGCCGAGATATTATCCCGATAGCGCAGATTGGCTTTTTTGGTATATGTAGATAATTTTTGTATTTTTGCAAAAGAAACCATTCTGATACAGTAATTCCATGAATCGAACCTTATATCTATACATGATTGTTGCCGTCGGCATGATTCTTCAAGCACACGCGGCATCGTCCCCTCTGCTACCTGAACGTATCTACCTGTCGGGAACGGATGCCGCCAGCCCGACGCGATGGGGATTCTTCTGCACCGGCGGACAGAACAGCAACCGCCATGACTCTATCGACGTGCCGTGCAACTGGGAGTTGCAGGGTTATGGAGATTATACTTACGGCCGATGGTATAAGAACAAGGGCGAGAAGCCGAGCGACGAGACGGGCATTTATACGCTCGACTTTGACGTGCCGGTCGAGGCCACGGACAGACGGGTCAACATTGTCTTTGACGGCGTAATGACTGACTGCCTCGTAAAGGTCAACAACATCGAGGCGTACAAGCGCCTGCTCCAGTCCGGCAACATCTC
>JAFLTK010000173.1 GCA_022511505.1 Muribaculaceae bacterium | reverse complement strand
CCTCTCGCAGCATAGAGCAAAACGAAACCCGCTTTGAGGCCCATTATACCGACGACGCCGACTATCTCATTGTCGCCTTTGGTTCGGTCGCCCGTATCTGCCTCAAGGCTATCGAAGACCTCCGCGCCGAGGGTCTCAAGGTCGGCTTGATTCGTCCCGTCACCTTGTGGCCGTTCCCAACCGACGCTATCGCCGCCCTATGTAACCGAGTCAAGGGCATCCTGACCGTCGAACTCAATGCCGGCCAGATGATTCAAGACGTCCGTCTTGCTGCCGACGGCAAAGTCCCCGTTTGGCACTATGGTCGCATGGGTGGAAACGTCCCCAACCCCTCAGAGATTACCAATGCTCTCAAGTCCAACATTAACAAGCTCCCAGAATGACACCCGAAGAAATCAAACAGAAAGGCTGTGTCGTTGCCACCAAACCGCGTCTGCTCAACGACACCAATATGCACTATTGCCCCGGTTGTAGCCACGGTGTTGTCCATCGACTCGTCGCCGAGATTATTGAGGAACTTGGTATGGAGGACAGCATCATCGGCGTGACCCCGGTCGGTTGTGCCGTGTTTGCCTATAGTTATATCGATATCGACTGGATAGAGGCCGCACACGGTCGCGCTCCCGCCGTTGCCACCGCCGCCAAGCGTCTTAATCCCGGCCGCATGGTGTTCACCTATCAAGGCGACGGCGACCTCGCCGCTATCGGCACCGCCGAGACAATCCATGCCGCCAACCGTGGAGAGAACATCACCATCATTTACATCAATAACGGCATCTATGGCATGACCGGCGGACAGATGGCTCCGACAACTCTCGAAGGCATGAAAACCTCTACTACTCCCTACGGTCGTCGTGCCGACATAAACGGCCATCCGCTGAACATCACTCCACTGCTCGCCATGCTCCCGGGCACTTGCTATGTGACCCGACAGAGCGTCCACACCCCCGCCGCCGTTCGTAAAGCAAAGGCTGCGCTGAAAAAAGCATTTAAATGTTCGATGGAGGGACGCGGAACGTCGGTCGTTGAATTTGTCGGCACATGCTCGTCGGGCTGGAAAATGTCGCCCGCAAAAGCCAACGATTGGATGGCCGAGAAAATGTTTGAACACTACACCCCCGGTGACCTAAAAGACACCACTAACCAAGAATAAGTCATGAAAGAAGAAATTATCATAGCCGGCTTTGGCGGTCAAGGCGTTCTCTCGATGGGCAAGATTCTCGCGTATGCCGGATTGCTCGACGGCCTCGAGGTTAGTTGGATGCCATCCTACGGACCCGAGCAGCGCGGCGGTACAGCCAACGTCACCGTCATCCTCAGCGATACCAAAATCAGTTCGCCTGTGCTTGATTTATTTGACACAGCCGTCATTCTTAACCAGCAGAGCCTCGACAAGTTTGAAAACAAGGTAAAGCCCGGCGGAACCCTAATCTATGACCCATACGGCATCCATCGCATTCCCGAGCGCAAGGACATCAACATCGTGCGCGTCAACGCCATGGAAGCCACCTTTGAGATGAAATCGGCCAAGACCTACAATATGTTGTTGCTTGGCGCCCTGCTTGGAGTACGCAACCTCGTGCCTGTTGAAAGCGTAATGAAAGGATTGAAAAAGACACTCCCCGAGCGTCACCACCACCTCCTTGACGTTAACCGCGAAGCAATCACCCGCGGCATGGAACTCGTCAAATAAACAAGTTTACTAAAGTTTCTCAAGACATCCAGCAAATTACAATAACGACCTCATTGATCCGGCGACAAAAATTCCCCTTTGCCGCCGGATTTTTTTATCCTTCCGGCGCATAAAAGCGGCACCATTTACCAATTGTATACCATTGATATTAGCGGAGGGTGATGGTGCCGTCGGGGGAGATGGCGAGGGGTGTGTTGGGAAAGTCTTGAGCTGTTAGGGTCGCTATCTGCTTGGCGGCGAGGTTGTTAGGGTCGAGACGCGGTCCGGCGCCTGATTGCTGGATAAATGAATGTATCTTACCCTTTACAAAACAGCCATCGCGGTCAAGTTGGACTATGGCAATCGGGGCATAGCCATTGATGCCCTTGATGTTGATGCGATATGGGGTACAGAAGTTGCCAAGAGAGTAAAAGATGATGCGGTCTTTGTAGAGTTCGGCGGCGCGAACAACGTGTGGACCATGACCGAAGACGACATCGGCTCCGGCATCAATGGCGGCATGTGCAACGGCAACAACGTCTCCGCGCCTCTCGCCGACGAAATATTCCACTGCACGCGGCACGTGGCTGTGTTTGCTACCTTCTGCACCTCCGTGAAATGATAATATGACAATATCGGCCTTTTGCTTCAGTTCTTTAACAACACGTCGCACTTCGTCCAAGTCGTTGATACTGACATTGTTACCACCATGACCTACCTGAGCAACACCATATTTTACGCCGTTGCGTTCCACAATCGCGGTTTCGCAGACCTTTTTAAGACCGGCGACAGCGATGCCGGCATTTCTCAGGGTTTGAACGGTCGACGTGCGACCGGGGGCACCAAAATCGTTGATGTGGTTATTGGCGATACCCATGAAGTCATATCCCGCGTCGACAAGATTTGAAACGTATGCCGTAGGGGTACGGAAAACGAAGTAGGTGTTTGGGTTGGTCATCGGGCGACGTTTCCCGGGACCGTCAAGCAATGTACCCTCCAGATTGCCGCCGGCAAAATCGGCGCTTTGGAGTAGCGGCTTGACAGCATCAAAAAGGCTGCGACCGCCGTTGGCCGGCAAGTGGGTACCTCTGACTGAGTCAGGAAATGTAGTTCCCATCATAATGTCCCCGGTAAAAGCAACCGATACCGTTTCTTGTGCGTTACCTAAAACCGAAGAAAGTGCAATAGCCAGAAAAATAACGACTTGGGCTATTCTCATTGAATAAAAGAATCTTTAAAACCGATAAAATAAAGAACGCCGTCGAGACCTATGGTCGAAATTGACTGCTCGGCGGTTGCTTTCACTTTGGGTTTGGCGTGGAAGGCGATACCGAGGCCTGCCTCTGATAGCATCGGTAGGTCATTCGCTCCGTCGCCAACGGCGATGGTCTGTGCTATGTTGATGTTCTCAAACTGTGCCAAGAGTCTCAGTAATTCGGCTTTACGACGCCCGTCGACAATGTCGCCGACATAGTGGCCGGTCAGTTTGCCGTCAATAATTTCGAGTTCATTGGCGTAGACATAATCGAAGCCAAACTTCTGTTTCAAGTAGTTGCCGAAATAGGTGAAGCCGCCCGAGATGATGGCGGTCTTGAAACCGGCGCGTTTCAGAACGTTCATCATGCGGCCGACGCCTTCGGTAATAGGCAGATTCTCGGCAATCTCTTGCAACACGCTTTCATCCAATCCTTTAAGCAATGCGACACGCTCGGTGAAACTCTCGCGGAAATCAATCTCACCGCGCATGGCGCGTTCGGTAATCTCGCGCACTTTCTGCCCCACGCCTGCACGGTCGGCGAGTTCGTCGATAACCTCTGTCTCAATCAGAGTCGAATCCATATCAAAGCAGACCAGACGGCGACAACGGCGATACATCGTGTCCTCCTGTAACGAGATGTCAAAGTCCTCGGTTGCAGCCATTTCCATGAATTTCTTTTGCATGGCTTGATGGTCGCGAGGATTGCCACGCACCGACATCTCGACACATGAACGCGAGCGGTCGCTTTCCTCCATTTTGAGGGGAATACGTCCGGTCAATCGCTGGATAGCGTCGATATTTAGCCCCTGATCGCTGACCTCTTGGGTAACCATCGCAATATGCTTGGCCGTCAATCGGCGGCCGAGGATAGTAATAATCCAGCGGTTCTTGCCTTGCATTGATACCCATGTTTCATATTCAGAGGCCGACACGGGCGTGAAACGAATCTTGACATTGAGTTCGTAGGCTTTGAAAAGCAGGTCTTTCATTATATCGCCGGCAGTGTCGGCGGTAGTCATGAAGAGGATGCCGAGCGAGAGTGTGTGATGGATATCGGCCTGACCGATATCGAGAATCTGAGCGTCATAACGCCCTAATATTTCGGTCAGCGCCGAGGTAACACCCGGGTGGTCATATCCCGAAATATTGATGAGTATCAGTCGATTAGAGCCGTCCATCGTGATTATTGGTTAACGTAGGGCAGGATAACATCGCGCCACTTGATGTAGGCGTTGCCAAGGAGGTGAAGGCCGTCGTTGGTATACAATGGGTCGAGTTTGCCCTCTTCGTTGACAAAAAGCGGGTAGAGATTGATAAACGTAATGCCACGCTCGGCGGCGAGTTGCTCGAGGAGTTTGTTATAGGCCACGACAACGTCGTCTTTACCGATGATGTTTTTGTAGCGGTTGAAATCGTTGTTGATAGGCAATGCCGACTGGAGATAAATCTCGGTCGTGGGGCTATTCTCGATGATGTGGTCGAGGAGCGAAGCCATCAGCGTAGCAACCGAGTCGGCCTCGAGATTGTGGGAAATATCATTGATGCCTCCCATGACAAAAATCTTCTTGGGGTGGCCCTTGACAACCGGGTCGAGGCGCTCAAAGAAGCCGTCGACAACATCGCCGCTAATTCCGCGATTTTTGACGTTAGGCATGCCGAGCAGTTCGTGCCACTCACAATAGTGGGTAATCGAGTTGCCGAGAAACACAATGTCGGTCGAGTCGACGGGGAGCAATTCAAAGAGCGAGGCACGCTGGCCGTAGAGGCTGCCACGGTCTTTAGAGACCATGACAGTGACACCGAGCACCGCGGATAATATCAGTAACAGGCAACGTTTCATTACTTTATGTTGTTGGAGGTGGTGGTGATGTTGGTGTTGTTTATGTTGTTTATGTTGTTAATGTTGTTGATGTTGTTAATGTTGTTACTGACGACATTAAAAACATTAAAAACAAAAACAACATTAAAAACAAGTTTAGACGTGGTTTTCCTCTCGGTAGGCGTCAGATGCCTTTTTGACCGAGCCGTGGAGCAAAAGCAGACGGCGTGCTTCTTCATACTCGAGTCCGAGCTCGGTGACAAGCATACGAGTACCGCGGTCAACAAGTTTTGCGTTAGATAACTGCATGTTAACCATCTTGTTACCCTTGACGCGCCCGAGTTGAATCATCGTGGCTGTCGTAATCATGTTACAAATCATCTTCTGACCTGTACCCGATTTCATGCGCGAACTACCTGTAACATACTCGGGCCCAACGACCATCTCGATAGCGATGTCGGCAGCATGGCTTGCCGGAGAGTCGGGGTTGGAGGTGATGATGGCGGTTAAAATGCCGTGACGACGTGCATCATCGAGAGCGCCGATAACGTAGGGAGTCGTGCCCGACGCTGCAATACCGATGACGGTATCAAGTTTGCCGATGTTATACTCTTGGAGGTCTTTCCATCCCTGGGTGGTGTCGTCCTCGGCCTTCTCAACCGGATTGCGCAACGCCCGGTCGCCACCGGCTATGAGTCCTATAACCCAGGTTGGTTCCATGCCGAATGTGGGCGGAATCTCTGACGCGTCAAGGACACCGAGACGTCCCGATGTTCCCGCGCCTATATAGAATATGCGACCGCCGCGCTTCATGCGTGACACGATTTCGGTCACCAGTTTTTCGATTGCAGGCAACGCTTTCTCGACCGCAAATGCGACTTTTTTGTCCTCGTTATTGATGTCGTGCAACAACTCGCCAACGCTCTTCTTCTCAAGGTCGTTATAGAGCGAGTCTTGCTCACTAATTTTTACAAATGTCATTTGACAAATAGTTGATTTAATGTATCTTAAACAAAAAGACTATTCAAAACTGAGAAATTTGGTTGCAAAGATACAAAATATTAGACAATTAACAATTAAACAGCATGAAACTTTATCAAACCTTCCATTGGGCTACGCAAGATTGTGCCAATGCGGCAAGCAGTCAGGCGGCCGGCCTCGGCGAGTTGCTCACGATAGTAATGGGCGATAGAGCCGACAAAATTCACATCCATGGTTTCATATCCCTTGTAGTTGTGTATATTTCTGACAAAGAATGCTTTAAAAGCATTCACAACGAGGTCGTGAACCTGAGGCACCTCGATATTAGCCAGCAGGAACGGCGACAGCGACGCCAAGAAGCGGTTGCCGCCCGGCTCGCGATACACGCGGCGAATTATCTCGAGGCGGTCGAGGTTGTATTCCTCGAGGAAACGCTCGCCAAGCGGAGCGGGAATCTGGTTTTTCAGCACGTCGCCAACGAGGAGTTTGCCAAGGACGGCACCCGAGCCTTCGTCACCAAGGATGTAGCCGAGGGGCGAAACGTTATCAACAATCTTCTCGCCGTCATAATAGCAAGAGTTTGAGCCTGTTCCGAGGATGCAGGCGATGCCCGGTTTGTGACCGCAAAGGGCGCGCGCGGCGGCAAGAAGGTCGGTAGCGACCTCGATTGTCGAAGCCGGGATAGTAGCGCGGATAGCTTCGGCGACATTGCTACACACCTCGGGCGAG
>JAFLTK010000172.1 GCA_022511505.1 Muribaculaceae bacterium | reverse complement strand
ATAGCTCCATTGGTTGCGCAAAATATTGTGTAGCAGTCGTTTGCTTGAACAACATGGTTCGCCCTCAAAGCGGTTGTAGGCACACATTACCTGACCGACGCCGGCGTCGACGAGCGCTTTGAAAGCCGGCAGATAGGTACCCCAAAGGTCGACGGCGTCAATATCGGCGGCGTCAAAACTGTGGCGGTTCCATTCCGGGCCGCTATGAACGGCAAAGTGTTTGGCGCACGCGATTGTCTTCATATAATAGGGGTTGAAGCCTTGGAGGCCCTGAACGGCGGCCACGCCGAGGCGCGATGTCAGATAGGGGTCCTCGCCGTAGGTCTCCTGTCCGCGTCCCCAGCGCGGGTCGCGGAAGATGTTTATATTGGGGGTCCAGAATGTCAGACAGTGGTAGCGCTTGTGGTCGCCGGCCGCGTTGAAAGCATTATATTTGGCGCGTGCTTCGGTCGAGATGAGGTCAAACGTGCGCAACAGGGCTTCCTCGTCAAACGTTGCCGCCATGCCGATTGCCTGAGGAAACACCGTGGCAATACCGGCGCGACCAACGCCGTGGAGCGCCTCGTTCCACCAGTTATATTCCGGTATGCCGAGCCGCTCGATGGCCGGCGAACGGTCCATCATTAGCACCACTTTCTCGTCGGGGGTCAGTCGGGAGATAAGGTCATCGGCACGCTCCTCGGCGCTCAGCGAGATGTCCTGATAGGGGAGCACCGCCGCGAGCGTCAACGGTAAAAGCGTTGATAATAGGAGAGTTATTGCAACTGCTGTTTTCTTCATGGGATAAGGTTAACGATGGCCATTTATGCAAATAATGGCCCCATTTCCTCGCAAAGTTAATGAATAATTAAATATGTTCCAAATTTTATTAATTCTACGGTCCCGATTTTTCCAATTTTAACACATCCGTTTAGCAACATTCACTTTAACCGCCCTTGTCCTAATTCTTGACAGGAGCGGTTTTTTGTCGACATTGGTTTTTATATTTTTAAGTTTAGAATTTTAAATAATCTTTCTTTTAACTACAACAACAATGAATGTTGAAAACCGTGATAACTTTTAGTCCGGGTTCTTTCATTTGTGCCTTGTAGAACTATATTAGCTTTGTAAAACGCTGATATATAATGCTTATCCTATGCTATCAATTTATTGCTAATATCAGCCGGCGTTGATTAGTTCAATATTGAAAACTACCGGTTTTGACGGTGAAAACTTCTTTAAATCTCGATAATAAATTATTTGGAAAAACCGTGGCGCCGATTATACACGCTTGACAATCAAACTCCCAAATTTATTTATCAAAACATCTTGAAAACTTTTCTACGATGATTTTAGACCGCCTTGGCGGCTATGAACCCGCGAAAAACGCCTAAAGTCCATTTACGGCTTTTTACCGATTTGCTCGCGCTTTTTGAGAAAAAAGTGGAGCAGGACGATGACAACGAGTGTGATGCCTATGATGCCGAAATAATACAGATAGTTCCCGGCATAAAACTCCGGCAACCCGATGTAGCTCATCACGGCGAGGTATATAAGCAGCAAGATAGGGAGCCAGGTCGAGCGGGGAACACGGCGGCGAGGGGAGGGGTTTGGTGCCATTTTAGGTTATATTTCAGGGATTGGGAACGATGAACGGGGAGTCGGCCGGGTTGAAAGAGTGGTCAGTGAGCCGGGTGTAGATGCGAAGACATGCCCAGGCGTCGATGGCCGCGTAGGCCTGCTGTGCCGGGGTCAACTCTGCCGCTTCCCAGTTGCTGAGGCGCTGGCTTTTAGAGATGCGTTGCCCGAAGAGGATGCCATATATCTTCTGTAAGCTGCCGTCGGTGATATTATACTCTTTTACAAGGTGTTGCAACTCGACAAAGCCGCCCGGCTCAAACGGCGTTATCTTGTGGAGCATAAAGAAATCATCCTTTAGCGACAGCCCGATTTTGGTGATGGCGCGGTTCTCGATAAACTCTTTAAGGCGACCGCCAAAGCCTATCTTGTTGAGGCGGAACAGGAAACAGCGGTCGGGCGTCGAAATCTGCATCAGCGACACGATGTTGGTCTGCCCTTTGCGGAACGACGGACGAGTCTCGGTGTCAAACCCCACGACCGGTTGCATCGCCAGATAGTCGAGCGCCTTTTCTGCCTGATCAGGGCGCTCGACAACATTGATGCGACCCGGAAAAGTCACGGGCGGCATCTCTGAAAGTTGTTGTTTTGTTATCGATACACTATATTTCGCCATCGCGTAGGTATTTGAACCGTTTCAATAGTGCAAAGTTACAACAATTCTTTCAATCCCCGCCTCATTCCTCAATATTATTAACTTAAAAAATCCTTAACCGAGTCGGGTTGAAGTTTGTGTACTTGGACTATGATTGGAGGATTTGGTTGATGGCGGTGAGTTCGGCGGGGGTGAAGGTTGTGGCGTTGAGGGCGTTGAGGTTGTCGGCGATTTGCTCGACGGAACTTGCGCCGATAAGCACGCTCGTGACGAGGTCGTCTTTGAGCAACCATGCGAGGGCCATTTGGGCGAGTGACTGACCGCGTGAGGCAGCGATTTCGTTGAGTCGCGTGATTTTGTCAAGCATGTCGGGCGTCAACGCTTCGCGCTTGAGGAATCCGCCGCGGGCTATGCGGGAGTCGGAGGGGACGCCGTCGAGATAGCGATTGGTCAGCAGGCCCTGTGCGAGAGGGGAGAAGGCGATGAATCCGGCGCCGTGCTGTTTGGCGTCGGCGAGGATACCCTGTTCCTCCGGCTCGCGGTTGAGAATGTTGTAGCGCCCTTGGTAGATGAGGCAGGGGACATCGCGCTCGGCAAGGTATTTATATGCCTGCTCGGCTGCTTCGCGAGGATATTTCGAGATGCCGACATAGAGTGCTTTGCCTTGGCGCACGATGTCGACGAGTGTCTGGAGTGTTTCTTCGAGCGGCGTGACGGGGTCGTAGCGGTGGGAATAGAAGATGTCAACATAGTCGAGTTTCATGCGGCGCAGACTCTGGTCGAGGCTGGCGATAAGGTTCTTGCGCGAGCACCATGTGCCGTATGGCCCGGGCCACATATCGTGGCCGGCTTTGGTCGAAATTATCAGTTCGTCGCGATAGGGACGCATTGATTTCTCCATAATGAGGCCGAATGTCTCCTCGGCCGAGCCAAATGACGGCCCGTAGTTGTTGGCGAGGTCAAAATGGGTTATGCCGTTGTCAAAGGCAAAGTGGATTTTCTTAATCGAATTGGCGAGAGTGTCGACGTCGCCGAAGTTGTGCCAGAGGCCGAGCGAAATTTCGGGGAGCAAAATTCCGCTGCGACCACAGCGGCGGTAGGACATGCCGCGGTCATAGCGGTCGGTGGCGGCGGAGTAAACAGGAGGTATCATAATTTAGGATTTAGATGGGGTAGGGTGGGGGAGCGATTAACTTTTTGCAAATTTAATCAATTTATGAATTTTACAAAAAATGCGTTGCGATTTTTCGCCCTTCTGGCTCACGCCGGGTACAAAAATCATTTGAGAGCGCTTTGTGGCTTTTGGTGACGGAATTGTTAAATTTATTAACGCGGAGAGGTCCGTTTCTCCTGCCTGTTACACGTGACGGCAAGGAAAATTGCATTCTCGCGGGGCTTAAATTGATGTAAGTGATTGAAGCAAAGAGGGATAGTGCGATTTTTCGTGTCAAGGATTTTGGACCAGAAAAATTGAATTTGCAATTTTTGGAGAAAGTTTATAACTTTGCCACATAGTGTGCCCTACACACCGGGGGCGCAACAATTGTTATGCCAATGAATAGCAGAATTGAGTGGATAACCCGCGGCGCGGTCGCGATGCCCGCGATTGACCCGGCGCTGACCGAGCGGTGGCTGACTGCCGTGGCGGCGAGTCACAAACGGCTCGTCGGTCCGATTACCTATATCTTCTGTGACGACGCCGAGATTTTGCGTGTCAACCGCGAGTTTCTCAACCATGATTACTATACCGATATTATCACGTTTGACTACACTCGCGGGCGTCTTATCGTGGGCGACGTTTTTGTGTCGCTCGACACTGTAGCGTCCAATGCCGAGATGCTCGGGGTCTCGCCGCGACAAGAGTTGATGCGCGTGATTGCTCATGGCGTTTTACACCTTTGTGGCATCGACGATAAAGGTCCGGGCGAGCGTGAAATAATGGAGGCAAACGAAGATGAAGCCCTTAAACTTCTGCAATCTATTGAAAATCAGCGATAAAACGGAACAAGAGGATGAAAGTTGACTATGACGTGATAGTAATAGGCGCCGGTCATGCCGGTTGCGAGGCGGCTCATGCGGCGGCCCGGCTCGGTGTATCGACTTTGCTGATAACGCTCGACATGAACAAGATTGCCCAGATGAGTTGCAATCCGGCTGTTGGCGGCATTGCTAAAGGGCAGATTGTCAGAGAGATAGACGCACTTGGCGGCATGATGGGTATTGTCACCGACCGCACCGCCATCCAATTCCGTATGCTTAATCGGTCAAAAGGCCCTGCCATGTGGAGTCCTCGCTCCCAGAGCGACCGACGCAAGTTTAGCGACTTGTGGCGTGACATCCTCGAGCATACGCCCAATTTAAATATGTGGCAAGACGATGTCGTAGACATCATCGTTGGCGAGGACGGCAAGGTTGCCGGCGTAAAGACCGCTCTTGGAGTGACTTTTAACGCGAAAGCCGTTGTGCTGACTGCCGGCACATTCCTAAACGGACTGATGCACATAGGCCGCGTGCAGGCGCGAGGAGGCCGCGTGGCCGAGCCCGCCTCTACCGGACTGACCGCCCGTCTTGCCGCGATTGGCTTTGTCACTGATAGGATGAAAACCGGTACACCGGTTAGAATTGACGCTCGTTCGGTCGATTTCTCCCAAACCACGGTCCAGGAGGGCGACACCGACTATCATCATTTCTCCTACCTCCCCGACGTCAAGCGTACGCTCCAACCGCGCCCCTGCTACATACTTTACACCAATGAGCGAACCCACGACGTACTGCGCCGCGGTCTGCCCGACTCCCCGCTCTATAACGGACAAATCAAAAGCATCGGCCCGCGATACTGCCCGTCAATCGAAACAAAGATTGTAACCTTTGCCGACAAAACCGAGCACCAACTTTTCCTCGAACCCGAGGGCGAAACGACGACCGAATTTTACCTCAACGGCTTCTCGTCGTCGTTGCCAATCGACATTCAGATAGAGGCGCTCGAGACCATCCCCGCTTTGCGCGATGTTGTGATTTACCGCCCCGGATATGCTATCGAGTATGACTTTTTTGACCCGACGCAGTTACACCACACCCTCGAGACCAAACTCGTCGGCAACCTCTACTTTGCCGGACAGGTCAACGGTACCACCGGCTATGAGGAGGCCGCCGGACAAGGTTTGATTGCCGGCATCAACGCCGCGCTTCGCGTCAAGGGCGAGCCGGAGTTTACCCTCGGGCGCGACCAAGCCTATATAGGTGTGCTTATCGACGACCTTGTGACCAAGGGTGTCGACGAGCCCTATCGCATGTTTACATCACGCGCCGAGTATCGAATTCTGTTGCGCCAGGACGACGCCGACATGCGTCTGACACCACTCGGTTATCGCATTGGGCTTGCCGATGAGCGCCGTTACCGCTTGATGGAAACCAAGCAACATCAGCGCGACGCCTTTATCGAATTTGCACGCGAGTTCTCTATCAAGCCTGCGCTTATCAACCCCTACCTCGAACGGGTCGGCACGGCGCCACTGCGTCAAGGAGTGAAATTGATTGACCTCATTCTGCGTCCGCAACTGACGGTAGAAATGCTTCGTGAGGAGATAGAGCCGCTTGCTCGCTGGATTGATGAAAATATCGAGACGGAGCGGCGAGACGAGATACTCGAGGCCGCCGAGATACTTATAAAGTATGACGGCTATATCGAGCGCGAGCGCCAGAACGCCGCAAAACTAACGCGACTCGAGTCGGTCAAACTGCGAGGCAAAATCAACTATGCCGACGTTAAGGCCCTCTCGACCGAGGCTCGCCAGAAACTCGAGCGCATGGACCCTGCTACCGTCGGGCAGGCCTCCCGCATCCCCGGCATTTCACCTGCCGACGTGAACATACTTCTGCTTCTGTTGGGGCGGTGAAATTGTTTCACGTGAAACAATCTTTGTCTAATATTCAAATTATCAATATATTTAACCGCAATGGAATACATTAAATCAAAAATTCGTGACGTTGTAGATTTCCCCCAAAAGGGTATCGTGTTCAAGGATCTGACCACGGTTTTCAAGGACCCTCGTGCGCTACACATCATCGGTTGGGACCTCTCGCAACTATATCGTGACAAAGGCGTGACCAAGGTTGTTGGCATCGAGTCGCGCGGCTTTATCGGCGGCTCAATCCTCGCCTTTGAACTCGGCGCCGGCTTTGTCCCCGCTCGCAAGCCCGGCAAACTGCCCGCCGACACCGTCTCGTGCTCTTATAAAAAAGAGTATGGCGTCGACACTATCGAGATAC
>JAFLTK010000171.1 GCA_022511505.1 Muribaculaceae bacterium | reverse complement strand
GCCCCGTTCTAAGCCCGTTTTGTGACCGAAATTTTGTTAAGGTGACAAAAATTGCGTAGATTTGCAGTATTAGACATAAAAGGTTGAAATATGCAGCAAAAAGAAAAACTTATTAGATTTGACTGGGCCATCAAACGCCTCTTGCGTCACAAAGCCGACCATTCGATTCTGGAAGGGTTTCTGTCGTCTTTGCTCGGCCGCCCCATCCGAATCGTTGAAATTCTCGAGAGCGAAAGCAACCGCGACTATGAGGAAAACAAGCAGAATCGCGTCGACCTGCTCGCCGAAGAAAGCGACGGCGCCAAGATACTCATCGAGGTCCAGAACGAAACCGAGGACGCCTATTTCCACCGCATGCTCTTCGGGACATCACGCGTCATCAGCGAATATCTCCAGAAGGGTGACAACTATGACAAGATAACCAAAGTCTACAGCATCAACATCGTCTATTTCAACATCGGAGAAGGAATCGACTACGTCTACCACGGGACAACCGAGTTCAGGGGCCTCCATAACAAAGAATTGCTCAAATTATCAGACCATCTTAAGAAAAAATACAAAGTGGCGGAGATCAAAGACATCTTCCCCGAATATTTCATCCTGCGCGCCAACGATTTCAACCGCTGGTCAAAGATACCGCTCGATCAATGGATGTATTTCCTTTGCCACAGCGAGATACCCGACGACGCCGACGCTCCGGGACTCCAACAAGCCCGTGAACAGCTGCAGGTGTCGACCCTATCAATAGCCGAGCGCTCAGAATACATGCACCACATGCGCGAGATGAACTCCCTTCGCGACATGTTCCAAGCCGCCCGCGAGCAAGCCCGTGACGAAGGCCTTGCCGAGGGCTTAGAGAAAGGGCTTGCCGAAGGGATTGCTAAGGGGCTCGAGAAAGGGCTCGCCGAAGGGATTGCTAAGGGGCTTGAAGAAGGACTCGAGAAAGGGCTCGCCGAAGGTCTCGAGAAAGGCCGCGAAGAAGAAAAGCAAACCATTGCGTTAAAAATGCTCGAGATGGGACTCGAAGTGCCACAAATTTGCATTCTTACAGGACTCGCCGAAGACATAATCCTTTCCCTGAAGAAATAGCCCATTCACTATCTCACGCAACGCGTTAACCAAAATTCAAAAATGATACTTTTCCCCAATGCTAAAATAAACCTTGGGTTGGACATCTTGTCACGTCGAGCCGACGGATACCACGAAATTGAAACCATCCTATATCCCATTCCTTGGCACGACATCCTCGAAATTGTCCCTGCCGGAGACGAGCGAACCACTTTGACAGTCACCGGACGCCCTGTCGACTGTCCGCCCGAAAAAAATCTGGTAATGAAAGCCTTCCGCGCACTTGAACAAGCCGTTGGTCACGACCTGGGGCCTGTCGACATCTATCTCCACAAGATAGTACCGGATGGTGCCGGGCTTGGTGGAGGCTCATCTGACGCCGCCTTTACCCTCAAAGGCGTCAACCAACTGCTCGCATTGGGATTGAATGACGATGAACTCGCCGCTGTCGCCGCAACCGTGGGTGCCGACTGCCCTTTTTTCATCTACAACCGCCCGATGCTCGCAACAGGAATTGGGACCACGTTAGCGCCGATTGACCTCAACCTGCGTGACATGACAATCGTGCTCGTCAAGCCACCCGAGAGTGTGCCTACAGCCCTGGCCTACCGCGACATAACGCCCAGCCGTCCCGATCTCCCGCTTGCCAGTCGCGTCGCCGATTCTCCCTGTAAATGGAACAACCTCCTCCCCAACGCCTTTGAAGCCACTGTTATCCCCAAAATACCAACCATAACCTCCATCAAGCAAGCCCTTGGCGACGCCGGTGCCATATACGCGGCCATGTCGGGTAGCGGCTCGGCCGTTTTCGGAATATTTGATACTGACATTTTGGCAGAAAAGATAGAACAAATGTTCCCCGAAATGTCAACTTTTGTCGGAACGCTTGCCTGAGTGAACGTTACGCCGTTTAATTTGTTATCATTTTAAAACAAGTGGAAATATGGCAAAGTTTTTGCACAATTTCTGCTTAAGAAGTCCACGAATTAAAACATCAACTATGAGTGACAAGGATAAAGAAAAACAGGCTAAAGCCGCCAAGGAGGCCAAGCCCGAGACAATAGATGAAACCGAAGTCGTCGAGGCTGAGGTTGTTGACGTTGACCCCGTCGATGAAGCCGACGAAACCGAGGCCCTAAAAAAACAACTGGCCGAAGCTCAAGCTGCCCTTGACAAAGAGAAACGCGAATATGTGTTCCTCCTTGCCGAGTTTGATAACTACCGTAAACGCGCCGGCCGCGAGAAGAGCGAAATCATCCGCAATGCCTCTGAAAAGGCCATGAAAGACCTTCTCCCCATCGTCGACGACATGGAACGAGGCATCGAGGCCAACAAATCCAGCGACAGCGCCGAGGCCATCAAGGAAGGGCTCCAACTCATCTACAACAAACTCGTCAAGTACCTCGAAAACAACGGTGTCAAGCCCATAGAAAGCACCGGAAAGAACTTTGATCCCGACTTACACAACGCCATCGCAATGGTGCCTACCGACGACCCCGACCAAAAAGGAAAAGTCATCGATACCCCAACAAAGGGTTACACAATCAATGACAAAGTGCTGCGTCACGCATCGGTCGCCGTAGGTCAATAACAAATCCACCAGCCACCTAACAATCTATCGGTTATGGATAAAAGAGATTACTATGAAGTCCTTGGAGTGAGTAAAACCGCTACCGAGGAAGAGATAAAAAAAGCCTATCGCAAACTCGCCATCAAGTGGCACCCTGACAAGCACGCCACCAAGCCTGAGGCCGAGCGCAAACATGCCGAGGACATGTTTAAGGAAGCCGCCGAGGCCTACGACGTCCTATCCAACCCCGACAAACGCGCCCGCTATGACCAGTTTGGCCACGCCGGTGGTCCCCAAGGATTCGGAGGTCAAGGATTTGATGGTTTCAGCACCGGAGGTTTCACCATGGAAGATATTTTCGCCCAGTTTGGAGACATCTTCGGAGGTCGATTTGGCGGAACCGGTTTCGGAGGTGCAACCGGTGGTGGTGGCCGTCCGCGCAAACGTCGTCGCCGCGGTAGCGACGTGCGCATAACCCTCAAACTCTCCCTTGAGGACATTGCCAAGGGTGTCGACAAGACCCTCAAAATCCCCGTTCTTGTCCCCGACCCCAACTGCAAAGGAACCGGTGCCAAAGACGGAACCGCCTTCACAACCTGCCAACGTTGCAACGGAACCGGTTCAATCCTGACCCAGCAACAGTCGCTATTTGGTGTACACACCGCCCACGTCGTCTGCCCCGACTGTGAAGGTGAAGGGAAAACAATCTCCCAGCGATGCACCCACTGCCACGGAGAGGGTGTCATCCGTAGCGAAGAGACCGTCTCGTTCCACATCAACCCAGGTGTCTACAACGGAATGGTCCTGACCATGCAAGGTAAAGGAAACGCCGCCCTCAACGGTGGCTCAAACGGTGACCTCCTCATCGTCATCGAAGAACTACCCCACCCTGAACTCATCCGCGACGGCAACGACGTCATTTACAACCTCATGCTCGACATCCCGACAGCCGTCCTCGGTGGTAGCGTCGAGGTTCCTACCCTGACGGGTCGCGCACGCATCAAGATTGCCCCCGGAACCCAACCCGGCAAGGTTCTCCGCCTCCGCGGCAAAGGCATACCCGACTACAACACTAAAGCCGCCGGTGACCAACTCATAAACGTAATGGTCTACATGCCCGAACGTCTGACCGACGACGAGCGCCAAACCTTCGAGGCTATGAAAGCCAAGCCAAACATGAACCCCAGCGAAAGCACCAAAAAAAGCATCTTCAGCAAACTTAATCACATTTTTGACTAAACAACCCAACAAAATCAAAATCAGACCAAAAACAAAACTAACCAAATAACCAAGCCCAATTAACCTCGACCATCGCGCCGGGGTTGATTGGTCTTTTGCATATCTATCTCCCATGATTTCAACTCTTTCCATCCTCATCGCCGTCATCGCCGTCGCCTTTGCTATCGTCATGAACCGCACTACCGAGAAGACTCGCCGCGACCTCGACTCCGCCCGCGCAAACCTTGCCACACTCCAAGCCGAAAACGCCCGCCTCGTCGAACGCCTCGACAACCAAGAAACCGAATATCGCCGCCGCGAGGTCGAAAACCAACTCAGATTCAAAAACTTATCAACCGAAATCCTGCGCCAACAGTCAGAAATCTTCAAAACCGAACACGAAACACGACTCAACGAAATCCTCGCCCCGCTGCGCCAAGAAGTAGACCGCCTCGGGAAAAACATCACCGAAACCTACTCTGCCGAAGCCCGCGAACGCTTTGCCCTCGCCGCACGCATCAAAGAACTCGTCGAGACAAACCAATCCATAGGTCGCGAAGCCAAAGAACTCTCTACCGCCCTGCGCGGCAACAACAAGGTTCAAGGAGACTGGGGTGAGATGGTCCTCGAAACAATTCTCAGCAAGTCAGGGCTAATCGAAGGTATTCATTACACAATGCAACAGACAACCGACGACGCCGGTCGCACCTTGCGCGACGACAACAACCGACGACTGCGCCCCGATGTCGTCGTCTCCTATCCCGACGGCCGTTCAATCATCATCGACTCCAAAGTATCACTAAACGCATTCATAGACCTCGTCGCCGCCGACGATGACCAAACCCGAACCCATGCAGCCGCCCGACACCTCGCCTCCGTCAAAAAACACGTCGCCACACTTGCCGCCAAAAGCTACCAAGACCACCTCGGGCCATCAACCGTCGACTTCGTCATCATGTTCATCCCCGTCGAACCCGCCTACATCGAAGCCATGCGCCTCGATAACAAACTATGGCAGGACGCCTACGATCGTCGAGTCCTCATCGTCTCCCCAACCCACCTCATTTCAGCCCTACGACTCGTCGCCCGAATGTGGACACAAGAAGCACAGTATCGCAACGCCCTTGACATCGCAACAGCAGCAGGACGCATGTACGACAAATTTGTCGCCTTCGTCGGCGATATGGAAAAAATCGATAAAGCCATCAACACAACCCGCACAGCCTACACCGCTGCCATGAACAAGCTCGCCGACGGAAACGGAAATCTCATCTCCCGTGCCCGCAAACTCCGCGACCTCGGAGCCAAAACAACCAAGAATCTCCCCGACGAGCAATCGCTCCCCCAATAACATACTAAAATAGAGAGTATTTCCCCCTCCCGTCCTCTATTCCCACTATTCCCACTACTCCCACTATCCCCACCACCCCACCCTACTGTGAAATAAAACTGCCCACAAATTAAAATATACATTATTAATTCTTAATTTGTTTGAAATTGGTAGATTTGCTATTGCAAGTTACCCAATTCCTATTTACTTTTGCATATCGAAATACTAACCCGCCATGAAGACAAATCTTAGTTCACAAATCAAGCTGGACCGTACCCCCAAGCGCTATTATCAGCCTGAAGGGGACCTCGAAAGAACGGCCTTGACACGTGAAGAACGTGTCTACACTAAAATTTTTGAAACCGTCAACGACGGAACCAAGTACATGGCACGCAAGATTGTGGAAATTATCCACCGCAACGTTGCTCAAAAAGGTCGCTGTGTACTCGCCCTGAGTATCGGAGCAAACACACATCAGGTTTACGCCGAACTAATTGAACTATACAAAAAAGGGGAAATCTCATTCAGCAAGGTTATCGTCTTTAACCTCTGTGAGTTTTTCCCTGTCACTCCCGAGAGCCCTTCGACCCTCAAAGCACTCAAGAACGTCTTTCTTGACCACATCGACATCAACCCCCGCAACATCCACTCCTTTGACTCGACAATCGCGCGAGAGGATATGTACCACCACTGCAAGGAGTATGAACAAGAGATTGCCAACGCCGGGGGCCTTGACCTGACAATCTGCCAGTTGGGCTACAACGGTATGCTCGGTTTCAACGAGCCGGGCTCGATCGAGACATCAATGTGCCGTCTGGTCCTCCTGTCCAATAACCTGCGCCATCAGGTCGCCTCTGACTTCCGCTGTGACGTCGCTCCAACGACCGGTGTAACCCTCGGAATCAAGAATATCCTCGCCTCTGAGCGCATCATCGCCATTGCCTGGGGTGAAAAGAAAGCCGGTATTGTCAAGAAAACAATCGAGGAACCTGCCTCGTCCAACGTCCCCGCATCATTCCTGCAACACCACGACCACGTCCGCTTTGTCCTCGACCTACCCGCCGCCGAGGAACTCACCCGCATCTCCCACCCCTGGAGAGTAACATCATGTGAATGGGACGACAAACTCATTCGCCGCGCCATCATCTGGCTAAGCGATGTGACCGGCAAACCAATCCTCAAACTGACCAACAAAGACTACACCGACTATGAGCTCGGCGAGCTCCTCGCCATCTATGGAAGCGCCTACAATGTCAACATAAAGATATTCAACGACTTGCAGCGAACAATCACCGGATGGCCAGGCGGCAAACCCAACGCCGACGACACCAACCGCCCCG
>JAFLTK010000170.1 GCA_022511505.1 Muribaculaceae bacterium | reverse complement strand
AGCGAAAGCGAGACTCCAAACATCAATATCGCGCGCCGCAGCATTGTGGCCGCTCGTGCCATAGCCTGCGGCGAGCGTCTCGATGAAACAAACCTCGAGGTCAAGCGCCCGGGCGGCGGACTGTCGCCAATGCGATGGGACGAGGTCGTCGGAACCCTCGCCACCCGTGACTATAAACCCGATGAAATGATTGAATTGTAAAACCACATATATCACATAATACAAAGAAAATGAAGAGATTACTATCAAAAATCGCTATTCTCGCCGCTGTAGCGGCAATCACTCCGGTCCTCAACTCTTGTGACGAAGAATCCGAGGAATGGTTTCAGATAAGCGTAGCCGACTACACCATTGACTACAATATTGAGGGCTACTGGGCATCATGCTATGATACCAATCCCGTTGCCACGCTGAAACTCTGCCCCGTGGTTTTCAGCCACACCGCCGAGGCATCGGATTGGGGCGGCTCGTGGTATGGCTTTTGCCCGTCATGCTCGACCGACAATGATGAGTATCCCGCTGACGTCCGCTGGCAACACCAATGGTCCGCAATCACCGGTACTAACCCCGCCGGCAACGAAAACGGCTATATGCTCGCTTGCTGGGACGTCCGGGAGACCACAACCGAGATTCCCGCCAATCCCTCGCTAAAAATCGCCCTCGGCAACGGCCACTCGTTCAAGCCAGAGACTATTCGCTTGACCAACTCGGCCTACGCCTACTACACGATGCTTCGCGGTAGCGATTTCTCGGCGCCATTTGGTAAAGATAGTTACCTGAAAATCAACTTTATAGGCGTCAAAGACGGTCAAAAGACCGGCACCGTTGTTGCCAACTTGGCTTTGGGCAACGTCATCCTTGACCAATGGAACACAACCGAACTTAAATCCCTTGGCGAAGTGGACTATATCTATTGCCAGATGGAGTCGAGCGACACCGGCGCATGGGGCATGAACACTCCGGCCTACTTCTGCTTTGACGACCTGACTTTCCTCTATCAAGATAACTAATTCAACCACTGCACTCGTTTCTCAACATGGGCGTAAAAGAGACTCTACAACAAGCACTTGTGCAGCGACAGCAACAGACGCTGTCGCCTGTACAGGTCATGTTTGTAAAGATGCTCGAAATGTCAGGTCCCGAAATTGAGGAAAACGTGCGCCGCGAACTTGACGAGAATCCGGCTCTCGAGGAGGTTGACGATGTCAGTGAACACGAGCGCGACCCCAATAACGAGACCGCCGAGCAGATGCAACGCGCCGACTATACCGACGACGACCTTCCGGCCTATCGCCTTGAGGCCCGTAACCACAGCGTCAACGACGTCTATCATGAGCCGATAGCCGTTGCCGGTCAAAATCTCGCCGACTACCTGATGGAGCAACTTGGCCACGGCAACGAGACGGCCGAGACGATGGAGATTGCTCCTTTTATAATAGGCAATCTCGATTCTAACGGCTACATGCGCGAGAGTCTCGACAAGATTGCGACCGACATTGCCATCACGACCGGCATCGAATATGACCCGCGCGCCCTCGAGACAGCCTATTGCGCTATCCGCCGTCTCGACCCTGCCGGCATCGGGGCGCGCGACCTGCGCGATTGCCTGCTGCTTCAACTTCGCCGCCTCCCGTCGTCACCCTCGGTAAACCTCGCTATCGATATTCTCGAGAGACACTATGACGCCTACATTGCTCGCCATTATGACAAACTGACAACGGCGCTCGGCGTTGACCGTCAAGCACTTGCAGCCGCCAACGACGTCATCCGCTCGCTAAATCCAAAACCCGCTGCGGCATTTGACACCGGTGGCGACAATGACCTCGCCCGCGTTATCATCCCCGACTTCAGCGTTGAGGCCGAGGGCAATCACCTCGAGTTGACGCTGCTCAACAAGATTCCCGAATTGAGAATCTCAGCCTCGTTTGACGACGACTCGTTACCCTCGTCAACGGCGTCCAACTCCTACCAGAATATCTACATCACTCAGCAGCGAAACCAAGCCGACACATATATCAAAATGCTCAGAATGAGGCGTGAAACGCTGTTTAAGGTGATGAGCGCCATCGTTCAACTGCAACGGCCGTTCTTCCTGACGGGCGATGAAAGCCGCATAAAGCCGATGATTCTCAAAGATATAGGCAACGTCACGGGCTTTGACCTGTCGGTGATTTCGCGAGCCATCCGCGAGAAATATGTCGCAACGGGTGGTAGCATCTATCCGCTCAAATTCTTCTTCAACGAAGGGGTTGCTACCGACTCTGATGCCGCCGACGAGGAAAGCGCCTCAGCCCACCGCATCATGGCCGAAATCAAAAAGGCTGTCGAGGCCGAGGACCCGCAACATCCGCTGAGCGACCTGGCGCTGACAAAAATGATTAACGACGCCGGCATAAATGTTGCCCGCCGAACCGTCTCTAAATATCGCGAGAGGCTATTGATACCCAAAAGCAACTTGCGTCGAAAGATATAACAACCACCATCCATATACTATTCACGGTATGAAGATATTAGCAAGATTTTTCTCTAACGCGTTTAGCCCCATATTGGTGGCAAGTTATGGCGTGCTGGCGGCATTGATATGCTCCACGCTCGACATTCTTGTGCCGCTTAATGTCAAGATGCTCATCACCGGCGTGACTTTTTTCATCACGGGCTGCATCCCCGTGATTGGCATTGCGTTACTATTTTTTACCAAACGCATCTCAGACCCCGCGCTGAACAACAGGACTGAGCGCACCATCCCCTATATCCTGACCGGACTCTGCTACCTTGGGTGTGCGCTTTATCTTTATAGGATAAACGCCCCGTCGTGGTTGTGGACGTTCCCTATCGGGGGTGCCCTCGCGGTGATTGTCAGCATCCTTGTCAACAGCCGTTGGAAAATCAGTGCCCACCTTGCCGGGATGGGTGGTGTGACCGCTATCTTCTTCCGCATCGCCTTAGACGGCATCGCCAAACCCGGCATCGAGTGGTGGGTGATGGGCTCGCTGTTTATTACAGGGTGCCTCGCCTCGTCGCGCATCATGCTTGGCCGTCACACGCTGGGCCAGACCCTCGCCGGAGCCGCCAACGGCTTCTTCTGGGTGCTCCTGGTCTCGGCATTTTGAGAATCTATTTCCCTTATACAATATATTTTGAATCAAACAGTTATTTAACGCCTATGAAACCGCTTGTAAGTATAATAATGGGTAGCACTTCTGACCTGCCCATTCTCCAGAAAACTGCCGGATTTCTCAACGACATGGAAGTGCCGTTTGAGATGAACGCATTGTCGGCCCACCGCACCCCGGCCGAGGTCGAGACTTTTGCCCGACAGGCAGCCGGGCGCGGGATTAAAGTGATTATTGCCGCTGCCGGTATGGCTGCTGCACTTCCCGGCGTTATCGCTGCAATGACAACCGTCCCAGTCATCGGTATCCCCATCAACTCAACCCTCGACGGACGTGACGCCCTGCTCTCTATAGTCCAGATGCCTCCGGGAGTATCGGTGGCAACAGTCGGTATTAACGGCGGTTTGAACGCCGGCATTCTTGCCGTGCAGATTCTCGCACTGAGCGATGGCGCCCTCGCGGCCCGTTTTGATAAATATCGCCAGGGACTTGTGGCTAAGATTGTGAAAGCCAACGAGGAATTGCGCAAAATTGAATATACTTTCAAGACCAACTAACCAACAACTGATGACCGATTTCTCATATCGTCGGAGGAAAACTTCAGCAACTCGCGTTGGCAACATTCTGATTGGCGGCGACAACCCTATCGTCATTCAGTCGATGACGTCAACGTCGACAATGGATACCCCCGGCTCGGTTGAGCAGATTATTTCTATTGTCAAGGCCGGCGGACAGTTGGTTAGACTCACCGCACAGGGCGTGCGCGAGGCTGATAATCTTGCAGTTATAAGCCGAGGCGTTGCCGAGCGCGGCGTCGATGTGCCGCTCGTGGCCGACATTCATTTCAACCCCGCGGCGGCTTTTGCGGCAGTTCGCGCCGGTGTGGCAAAGGTCAGAATAAACCCCGGCAACTTCGTTGACCCGGGGCGGACGTTCCGCCAGCTGGAGTACACCGACGAGGAGTATGCCGCTGAACTCCGGCGACTTGCCGATGCTTTCGTGCCTTTTCTCGAGGAGTGTCGGCAGCATGGGACAGCGATAAGACTCGGTGTCAACCACGGCTCGCTCAGCGACCGCATCATGAGCCGATATGGCGACACGCCCGAGGGGATGGTTGAGAGCGCGATGGAATTTTTACGCGTCGCCGCCCGTTGCAACTTCAACGATATAGTCATCTCGATAAAGGCGTCAAATGTGGTTGTGATGACTCGCACCGTCAGTCTGCTTGCCGAGGCTATGGACCGCGAGGGTTTCCGTTATCCCCTGCATCTTGGCGTGACCGAGGCCGGCGACGGTGAGGATGGTCGCGTAAAAAGCGCCGTCGGTATCGGTTCGCTGCTTGTCGACGGTTTGGGCGACACAATTCGTGTCTCGCTCAGCGAGGACCCCGCCTCCGAGATTCCCGAAGCCGCCCGCATCGTTGACTATATCGGCCGACGCGCCGACGCGCCGGCGGTTGTTGTCGACGTTGAGTACCGACCGCTGCGTTCGGTTAAGACACCGCTCGTTGCATCATTTGAGGATGGAGATTTTGACGGCGACTGCCGTCCTGATTTGATTGTCGACCCATCAGCACCTATGCTTGACGCCGCCGATGTCATCTCAATGACTCTTGAAGATGTTGCCGATGTGATTGATGGTCTGAAAATTATATATCTGACGTCGTCCCATCCCGACTTTGTCGGTTCAATGCGTGCGGCCTTGTCACAACTTGCAACCGCGGGCGTGAATGTGCCGGTCATCGGTATCAATAATTACAGCAACATGACGGCCGAGGATGTTGTCATTAACGCCTCGATTGACATGGGCACGCTCTTGCTCGAGGGTAGCCTCGACGGTATCGCGATTGGCAGCGACACGATGAGCGCGGCCGAGTGTTGCCGCCTCGCGTTCGGTATTCTTCAGGCAACAAGATTGAGGATAACGCGGTCAGAATTTATCGCCTGTCCCGGATGTGGTCGCACCCTCTTTGACCTGCGCACAACTCTTCAACGCGTTCGCCGGGCAACCGGTCACCTAAAGGGTCTCAAAATCGGCGTAATGGGATGTATTGTCAACGGTCCGGGCGAGATGGCCGATGCCGATTACGGATATGTAGGCGCCGCAGCCGGCAAGGTATCGCTCTATAAAGGCAAGACGGCTATTGAACGCAACATCCCCGAAGATGCTGCCATTGAGAAACTTATCGACCTACTTAAAGACAACGGCGACTGGGTTGAACCTACAAGCGACTGCCAATGAGCCACGCTGATGAGACATACATGAGACGCGCGTTGCAGATTGCCGGGGGCGGTCTGCTACACGCTTCCCCCAACCCGATGGTCGGCGCGGTGCTCGTCGCCCCCGACGGGCGTATTATCGGCGAGGGCTTTCATCGCCGTTGCGGGACTCCACACGCCGAACCAAATACTATCTCCTCGGTCGCCGAGACTAATCGTCACCTTATTCCGCTATCGACTCTTTACGTCACCCTCGAGCCATGCTCCCATCAAGGTCGCACCCCCGCTTGCTCGCGCTTGATTATCGAAAAACAGATACCGCGTGTCGTCATCGGATCGCTCGACCCCTTTGAAAAAGTCAATGGCAAGGGCGTCAAGATGTTGCGCAATGCCGGCGTTGAGGTAACTGTCGGCGTGCTTGAAAAAGAATGTCTCGCGCTCAATAAGCGTTTCATCACTTGCCACCGTTGCCATCGCCCTTGGGTAACCCTAAAGTGGGCCATGACCGCCGACGGCTACATTGATGCCTCGCCTCGTCCCGAGAGTCATCCGCTCAAGATTTCAACATCACTGACCTCGGTCGCCGTTCATCGACTCCGCGCCGTCCATGATGCCATACTCGTTGGAAGTCAGACCGTTACAGCCGATAATCCATCGCTTAACCTACGCCTCTTCGCCGGCGACAATCCCCTCAGAATCGTCCTTGGAGGTGCATCGCTCAATCCCTCCGCCGCCATCCTATCCCAAGAGGATACATTGCTCTTCACAACCGCCGCCGTCGATTCAGTCAACGCAACCACTGTCAACATCTCGCCCCGAGACCTCCCCGCCGTCCTTTCCGAACTCTATAACCGAGGAATCTCATCCGTCCTCGTCGAAGGCGGGGCCGCCATCATCAACAGTTTCATCGACAGCAACTTATGGGATGCTATCCGCGTCGAGATTTCACCTAAAACCATACCGACAGACACCCGTGGTATCAAAGCGCCACGCCTTCCCGGCAATGCCGTCATAAGCTCCCGCACCATTATCGACGGCAACCTCATCCTATCCCTTGAGCCTCGTCGCCCAGTCGAGATTTTACCAAAATAAATTTGGAATATAACAGAAAAGATATTACTTTTGCAAAGCAAACGCGGTAGTAGCTCAGTTGGTAGAGCATCAGCTTCCCAAGCTGAGGGTCGCGAGTTCGAG
>JAFLTK010000169.1 GCA_022511505.1 Muribaculaceae bacterium | reverse complement strand
CACAACCGGTTAAGAAAATGTGGTTGTTCGGTTCCTACGCTTCAAAAGAAGCGCGCAATGATAGTGACGTTGACTTGCTCGTTTCTTATGACAGTGAGGCCCACGTTGGAATGTTAAAGCATACCGAAATTCTTCTTGCTTTAGAGGACATATTAAATAAGCCAGTTGACCTTGTTCCTGAAGATTCCCTAAGAGAAGATATCAGACCATTTGTCAATGACAACAAGATAATGATTTATGAGAGAGGAAATTAAAGACCCTATTAGGATAGAACACATGTTGGAGGCCATTGACAATGTAAATATGTTTATGGCAAATAGGGATTTGTCTTCTGTTCTCTAATCTCTGTTCTCTAATCTCTAAACACAATGAGTATCAATTTCAGAACCGGCTGGGGATTTGACGTTCACCGTCTTGTCGCCGGCCGTGATTGCATTATAGCCGGGGTGAATATCCCCCACTCGGTCGGGTTGCTCGGCCACAGCGACGCCGACGTGGCGCTCCATGCCCTTGCCGACGCCTTGCTCGGCGCCGCGGCCCTTGGCGACATCGGCAAGCACTTTCCCGACACCGACCCGACATACGCCGGCGCCGACTCGCGTGTGCTCTTGCGTCACGTCGTCGGCTTGCTCGCCGCCCGTGACTACGCCATTTCAAACGTCGACTTGACCATCATGGCCCAGGCTCCCAAGATGGCGCCACACATCCCGCAAATGCGCAAAAACATAGCCGATGACCTCGGCATCGACATCGACGCTGTGTCGGTCAAGGCTACCACCACCGAGGGACTCGGGTTTACCGGCCGCGCCGAGGGCATCGCCGCCGCCGCGACCTGTCTAATTTACAAAACCGCCTAACAATCAACCCGTTCTGCCAGCGTGAAATACCTTAAGCCAACAAGAATAGCACTCGCCATCGCAGCGTTTGCGTGCCTGAATATCACCATATTCACCGGGCTTGCCGCGGCGCCGCGTGCCTACCTCGCTCTGTCGCGCGTGCAGGTATTTCCGGCCATTATGGCCCTGGCGCTATCGACATTCCTCTTTTGGATTGCCGTCACTCTGTTGCTTGGGCGCGTCTATTGCTCGGTCCTTTGTCCGCTTGGCATATATATGGACGTCGCGACACGCCTAAAGGGCATATTCACCAAGAAGCCAACTGTTTATCACTACGGGGAACCTCGCAACCTCCTGCGATACTCGAGTCTGCTCGTCTTCATGGCTTTGCTGATTCTCGGCCTGTCGCTCCCCGTGGCGTTGCTCGACCCGGCCCAACTCTACGAGAATTTCACAGAGTGCATACACGCTTGGACTACTGAGAACTCGGTGGTCATCAAGGTCGTTGGAGGCACATTCTGCGGCTCGGTGGCGACTATTGCTCTGATGATTGTCATCGCCGCCATTGCCGCTACCCGCGGCCGATTATACTGCAATACGATTTGCCCCGTCGGTGCCTTGCTCAGTCTGCCGGCAAGGTACGCCCTGATGGTTATCGACATCAACACCGACCGCTGTACCCATTGCCGCCGATGTGAGCACGCGTGTAAAGCCCGGTGTATCAACATGAACGACTCTACGGTCGACACGTCGCGCTGTGTCGTTTGCTTCAACTGCATCAACGCGTGCCGCGACGATGCCATCTCCTACACTTTCAATCGCCATCGCCTCAGTGACGCCATGATGCAACGTCTCTCTACTGGCAGCAACGCCATGTCAAGGCCTGCAGCCGGCGACGCCTCAACACTCTCACAATCAAAACCTTCCACCCGCAAATGAAACAATATCTCGACCTGCTCAACCACATAATGAACAACGGCGTTGACCGCAGTGACCGCACCGGCACAGGCACTCGCAGCGTCTTTGGCTACCAAATGCGCTTTGACCTCGCCGACGGCTTCCCGATGCTGACTACCAAGAAGTTACATCTCCGTTCAATCATCCACGAACTACTTTGGTTCCTCGCCGGCGACACCAACGTCAAGTATCTGCAAGACAACGGCGTCAGAATCTGGAACGAGTGGGCCGACCCTGACGGCGACCTCGGTCACATCTACGGCTATCAATGGCGGTCGTGGCCCGACTATAACGGCGGCTCTATCGACCAAATCGCCCAAGCCGTCGACGATATCAAAAACAACCCCGACTCGCGGCGCATCATCGTCAGCGCCTGGAACGTGGCCGACCTGCCCAACATGAACCTGCCGCCCTGCCACGCTTTTTTCCAGTTTTATGTTGCCGACGGGCGCCTCTCGCTCCAGCTCTATCAGCGCAGTGCCGACTGCTTCCTCGGCGTCCCGTTCAACATCGCCTCCTACGCCCTGCTGTTGCAAATGATGGCGCAGGTGACCGGACTCAAAGCGGGTGATTTTATCCACACCCTCGGCGACGCCCACATCTACAAGAACCATTTCGACCAGGTCAAGTTGCAACTTGAGCGCCAACCGCGCCCGCTCCCACGCATGATACTCAACCCCGAGGTCAAGTCAATTTTCGATTTCAGCGAGAGTGATTTCAACCTCGTCGACTATGACCCGATGCCTCACATAAAAGCCACCGTTTCAGTATGATAACAATCATTGCCGTCGTTGGCCCCGGCAATTGCTTGGGCTCGGAGGGTCGTCTGCTCTACTCGCTGCGCGACGACATGCGCCACTTCAAAGAGCTGACCATGGGCCATCCCGTCATCATGGGCCGCAAGACATTTGAGACCCTACCCCGTCCCCTTGACGGTCGCACCAACATCGTCATCACTCGCCAAGCCGACTATGCGGCTCCGGCCGGCGTCATCGTGGTCAACTCGCTCGACGAGGCCCTCAACCGCGCAACCGACTCCCCGGGCGGCGACAATTGCTTCATCATTGGCGGCGGCGAAATCTACCGCATGGCCATCCCCGGCTCCACCGACATCCAACTGACCCGCGTCGACGCCGCCCCTTCTCTTGTCCCTGACACATTCTTTCCCGACATCGACCCTGCCGAGTGGCACGAAGTCTCCGCTACCCCTATGACGCTCGACTCCCGCTCGGCCCTACCCTACCGCTTCATCCATCTCACCCGTCAATCGCAACAGCCGTGATACGGGATTTTGATTACAAATTGGCAGATAATCAGGATTTTTGATTACCTTTGCGGTAGAATATTGATAAAACACTACCAAATATGAAAATAAACGCAATTATCGCTATCGCGGCGATTGCTGTCTCGACTGCGGTGCAAGCGGCCGTCCCCGTTCGCACAACCTCGGCGGTTAGCAATCGTGTAATTTCACGCGCCGGCCATGCCGCCACTGTCACAGCTGTCAGCAACCAGCCCGCGTTTAAGGTCGCAACACACGCGCCCGAAGTTTCCTACTCCGTTCCCTTTGTCCACTCGCTCGGCAAGAACGAAAGCGCTGTCACTGAGCAATATATCGTTGTAGACGCCAACGAGGATACACGCACATGGAAACCGGGCGGCTTCACGTCCTACTCGGTGTGCATGAAGCCTAACAACGCCGCTGTCACCGCCAACGACGACTGGTTGATTTCGCCGGCCGTCTATCTCGAAGCCGGTCAAACCTATCGCGCGTCGATCGAGGTTGGCCGAGCATTGTCTACATCGGGAACTGCCGAGAGTTTTGAGTTAATGTTTGGCCCGGAACCCACGGTCGACGCTATGCTGACCGCCGCAATTCCCCACACCACCTACACCCACCGCGATTTTGAGGCCATCACCGGCGACTTCACCGTTGCCGAGACCGGCTATTATTATTTCGGTATACACTGCACATCGGCCACGGCGACCTCCGGCAATATGTCGGCTTGCAATTTCGGCATTAGGGTGGCAACACCCGTGCTCCCCGCCCCCGCGGCCGGAACGCTGACCTACACGCTTGCTCCCGACGGCTCGACCGACGCCAATGTGACCTACACCGCCCCGACGCTCGACGTCAACGGCGACCCCATCACCGGGACAATGAGGGTCGAGATTAAGACAAATTATGTCCTCAGCCACACGTTTGAGGATGTCGTCCCCGGCCAGCAAATAAACTTTGTCACAAGCCTTTACAACAACGGCAACAACCGCATCGAGGCTACCGCTTGGCGTGGCGACGTTGCGGGGCAGTCGGCTCTCGTGACCGGAATCTTTGCCGGAAAGGATAACCCTCTGCAGGTCAAAAACTTGAAGGCAACGCTGAGCGACGATTATCGCCACGTCACACTGACGTGGGACTCCCCCGGCGCCGTTGGAGAGCATGGGGGATATGTCGACGCCGACAATCTTGTCTACTATGTATTTGACGCTTTTGGCAGTTATTATGACCCGGCACTGCTGGAGACAAGCGAAACCTCGGTAACATTTGACTATGACACCCTCGAAGGTCAGGACTTTGTTGCCTTCCAAGTAACGGCCGGCTATGATTACTATTATTCGCTCGACGTTTCAAGCAACATCGTGACCGTCGGTGCCCCCGACGTCTTGCCGTGGCGCGAAAGTTGGGCCGACGGCCGTTTCCAAAACACGTGGTGTGTCGACCCCAAATCGGGCTACAACGTTATCGCTACAACAATGAACGACAACGAATTACAACTTAATGCCGACGACCCTGACGCCGCTCCCGTCTATCTCAATTCCCAGGATGCCGACAACGGTTTCTACCTCATCCTGCCAATGGAGAAAAACGAAATTTATGGAATCTTCTCGCCAAAATTCACTCTCGAAGGCTCGGCATCGCCCGTGCTCGATTTCTATTATCAGGGCAAAGGCAGCATAGTCGATGCCCTTGTATCGGTCGATGGCGGCGACTTCAAGGTTGCCAAGAGCATCAACCTCAAGGAGCAGCCGACCGACGACTGGACTCTCTGTCGCGTAGATTTGACACCATACGCTGACGCGCGTTACGTTCAGATTGAGGTCCGTGTCAATGCCGTTCATAACGACGACGAGCACACCTGGAGTGTGCCCCTCGACAATCTCTCGCTCCACAGTCTTGTAGATATCGACGCCGCCGTTTCAATCACCTCGGCCCCGAGCAAAATCACTGTCGGCGAGGATATTAACATCGCCGTTAAGGTCGAGAACACCGGCACGGGCGCGATTGCTGTCGGCACTGTTGAGTTGTATCGCGATGGTGCTAAAGTGGCGTCAGCCGATTTTGCCAACATCGCCTCAGGCGCTTTCGTGGCCGAAACATTTGCCGTTCCGACGACGATTTTTGACGACGCAGTTACCGCGTTTGTCGCCAAGGTTTCTGTTGCCGGCGACGAGGTTGAGGCAAACAACACTTCGGCTGTCAAGAGCGTCGAAATTGAGAAAAACAATTTCCCCACTGTTGAAAACGTAGAGGCGATATCGACACCCGACGGCGTTCAGTTGACATGGACCGAGCCCCAATTCGGTGACTTGACCGAGCCGGTCGCTCGCTTTGAGGACTTTGAGAATCCCGAGTATGAACCGCTGACAATCAGCGACTTTGGCGGCTGGAAAATGGTTGATGTCGACGGAATGAAAACCTACACATTCCTCATGGATGTCAACAATCCCTATCGTACAATGCCGATGGCCTTCCAACTTTTTGACCCTGTCAAGGGTGGCGTGCCCGACTATTACCTGATTGATATACCGCCACATAGCGGCGACAATCTGTTGGTAGGTTGGAGTAGCCCCGGTCAAAATGACAATTGGCTCATCTCACCTCGCCTCTCGGGCAACGAGCAGACCGTCAAATTCTGGGCTCGCAGTTTCTCGATTGCATTCTACGAGGAATTTGAGATTTATGTATCGTCGACCGGAACAGCGCTCAGCGATTTTGTTAAGGTAGACAATGTAACCAACTATCCGTCATATATTTACGGTGGCATCAGCGAAGACTGGGAAGAATATAGTTTTGTGGCGCCGGCCGGCACAAAATATTTCGCTCTGCGTCACATCTCCTACGATACATACGCTATCTATCTTGATGACTTTACATTTGAAGCTGCCGGTGAACTTGATACCGACTTTGCCATTGAGGGCTACAACGTCTATCGCAACAAGTCGCTTGTGACATCAGCCCCGGTGACCACGCCGTCCCACCTTGATGCTGTTGATGCGGGCACCTACGACTACCACGTCTCGGCCGTCTACAATGCCGGTGAATCAAGCCCGTCGGCCCCTGTTACGGTAGTTCACCAAAACAGCGGAGTGGTTGGTGCGATTGATAATGTGACAATTAGCGCCGAAAATCACACAATCAACGTCATTGGCGCGACAGGTCAGCCGACAACCATTGTTAACCCGCTTGGCAACATCATCTATCGCGGTGTAGCCCCGGCCACCCTGACCGTCCCCGCCTCAGCCGGACTCTACATTGTCACCGTCGGTGATACCTCGACCAAAGTCGTTGTCAGATAACCCGTCTTTTCTCCCTCCGGGTTCATACCGGAGGGAGAAAAGGCCCAAGGGGCTAAAATCTTGCTTCAAGCGCTTTCAAGCGCTTTTTGAAAAGGTTTTTAGAAAAAATCGGCTCGGCGCTTTGGTAATCCAAAAAAAGTTATTAACTTTGTGGCCGTGTTTTTGACAACCGTCAATTGCCAATCGGGGTGTAGCACAGTTGGCAGCGCG